>NZ_JAVETM010000095.1:0-3761 GCF_034006065.1 Desulfobotulus sp.
TTTCATTGATACCTACGCCGCCATCAGCGAGGATGAAAAGGAAGCACTCTTGCAGGAAATTACAGAAGAGGAGGATACGGTCATGCTGGCACAGCATATAAAGGAAAAAGGGATTCAGGAAGGTGTGGTCTTGGGGCGCGAGGAAGGTGTGATTCTGGGGCGGCAGGAAGGCATCCGCGCCATGGTGATGAACGCCAGCAGACAGGGCCTGCCCGAAGACATGATTGCCCGCATTGCCGGTCTGGACGTGGCTTCCGTGAAAAAAATCCTGAACCATGAGAAGGTGGACATTCCACTGGATAAACTGGGGCTGAACTGAAGGGTTCCGATCCGAAAGGGCAAGCTGACGGGCGGATGTTGAGACATGGAAAAGCGGCTCCCCGAAGGGGGCCGCTTTTGGTGTCTGGGGGGTAAGGAAGAAAGGGGTCTGACCCCTTTTCCCTGTGACCCCTTTTCCCTGAAACCTCCAAATTTAGAGAAATAAAAATTATAGCGCAAATTGTATCAAAAAGAGCTAATATAGAGTTCACTGGCGAGCTTTAGCGAGTCCGGTGGAATGATTGGTTATGAATTATTCTAAACCTAGCAATTTTCTTGCTCCATCAGCTATGATTTTCCTACCTTCATTTGATTTTCCTATGGCAACTACAAGCTGAACTAATTTATTTGGAGCAGTCTTTAACCAAGTTTTCTTGGGATAATATTCTACATCTGAAGATATTTGACGAATACCTTGTTGAAACTCCTTTAATTGTGTTTCTGTAATAATTTTATCTTGTTCAAGTTTTACAACTCTACTTTCCAGTTCTTTGAATTTTTTTCTCAATTCATTTATTTCAGATACGGAGAATTCATCTGAGAAGTCGTCAATATGGATATGCTCACGAACATATTTCTTTAAACTTTCTATTTGATCGAAATGAGGGCCTATTGCCTTTAACTCATGCCTTACCTCATTAGCCCATCTTAATATCTCGTTAAGTATTTCATCAATTGAGCCAAGTTCAAGGTGATCTTCCTCTGCTATTTCGCCAGGACTCATTGCTATATAATAGTTTCTGTCCTGGTCAAATACATGAAAGTAAAACGACTCGTCATGTTTAAATTCAATATCTATGAGTGTTCCACGGCCATTTTCATTATTGAAATCTATAACAAAATCATCAGAAGTGAAATATGTACTATCTAACTTGTCCAATATCTGTCTTTGTATAGTCTTCCTAAGTTTCATTGTAGGTTCTTTTCATAATAAAAATATTATACGGATCTGTATGACACGCAGACGGAGGAGTTATGCCGTCCACTGCCCCCTGTAAAAAACGAATTATTTTCCATACCCCACTCATTTCACCCTGACAAGTCCTGACAAACATTTCCCGTAATTTTTCCGCTTTTGTTGTCATCCGAAACAGCATCTTGACATTCCATTCCGGGCTGGGTATCGTTTTCGTGCTGCGGCAAAAAACCACAGCCGGGATTGGCATCCCGGAAACAATCGGGCTTGGCGCCCACCATAAAGATGCAGGCGCATTTTTTGCGCCCTCGCACACCCTTATGGCGGAGCTATATGCGGGCTTCTTCGGAAGCGCCGGTTTCCCTTTTGTCCGGTAATGCCAACCCATATAGCTCCGCCACCCCTGTTTTGGCATTCAGGATGGCGGATTCCAACTTCATTACAAAAGGAGCCTGCCATGACACAGCAAAACCACTCCCTCGATTTCACATTTGAAAAACACACCGTAAGAACCTTATCCGAAAACGGGGAAACCTGGTTTGTTGCAAAAGATGTTTGCGATTCTTTAGAAATTGCATGGAAAGGGTCTGATTCATTACAGAGCATCCCGGAAAGCTGGAGGGTACTCCGGAGTTTCCGGACTACCCTCAAAAACCAGCACGGCGAATACGGAGAGCAAGAAAAGGATGTGGTTCTCATCAACGAACCCGCCCTCTACAAGCTGGCCTTCCGCTCCAGCAAACCCGCCGCCGAAGAGTTCACCAACTGGGTGGCATCGGAAGTCCTCCCCGCCATCCGCAAAACGGGCCGCTACGGTGCTGCCGCTCCCGTGGCCATCACCCATGGCCATGACGACCAGATCCTTCTGGCACGGCACCTTGTCCGGGAGGTGAATACCATGCTGGCAAACTTAAGCACCCTGGGCCAGCTTCACCAGAATCTGGTGGTGTCTGTAAACAACGTCCTCCGGACGGTCTGTGTGCTGAACCCGGAAGTTCACCACGAAGCCTTTGTTCAGTCTCTCCGGAGTCAGGGCAGCGGGAAGTAAGTCTTTCCTGATCCCATAAAATAAAGCCCCTGCATCTTTCCGGTGCGGGGGTTTTTGTTTTGATCCCCCGTCAAGCAAATTCTTGCCCCAATCAGGCAAAAAGAACATTCATCCACGCGCATCCAAGCCCCAAACAGCAAACGCCCCCCTTCCCGGCCCTATACTCCCGCAGAACTCCGCCCTTTTTTTGCGGGTACTTTTTCCATGAAGGGAGCCGCCATGACCGCAGCAAGCATCTGGACCCTGCCGGAGCTGGAAGCCAAAGTTTCTGACCTCAAAAAAGCCCTGTCCGCAGCCATGCTGTCTCAAGAGTACACCACCTCGGATGGCATGAAGGTCACACGGGCCAGCCTGCCGGACATCCAGTCCGGCCTCCAGTATTTTGAAACGGAAAAGGCCAAGCTCATGGCCATCACCCGACCCCGCATCCTGCAAGGGAGACCTGCCCGATGACAAGCCCCCTCCACATCCCCGCCATCCGCAACCTCGATCTCCGGCCTTCCCAGCCCAGCCCCGTGAGCGGCGGAACCACCTTCGGCTACAGTCGCAAGGGTGCAGGCCGCAAGGGAAGCCTTGGCAAGTGGTACGGCCAGAAGCTCTCCCGCTTCACCGAAGCCCGCGAAAGGGAGATTCTCACGGGCCGGGCAGCGGACATCATCGGTTCCGATCCCCACGCGGCCAGTGTATCGGACTCCATGGCCACCCACATTGTGGGAACGGGCCTCACGCCCCAGCCCTCTCCCTTTTTTAAGGCCCTTGGCATGACCGAAGATGAGGCCCAGGATCTGCGGGAGGCCTGCCGTCTGGCCTGGGTAAGCTGGCAGGCGGAAGCGGATGCCCGTGGCCGTCTGCCCTTCTGGATGCTGTCTCTGCTGGCGGTGTACGACTACTTCACCCACGGGGAGTTTTTCCAGCAGCCCGTGATGCTGGACGGCCCCAATCGCACCTTTTCCCTCGCCCTTCAGCAGATCAGCCCTTCCCGTGTTTTTACCCCGGCAGACAGGCAGGAGAGCGGAGCCTTCCGGGATGGCATTGAGATCGGCCCCATGGGTCAGCCCCTGCGCTACTGGGTGGCGGGTGTGGACACAAAAACCGGGAAGATGGCCCGAAACGCCGGAGACTTCACCCCGGTTCCTGCCTGGGTGGGCCACAGGCCGGGGATTTTCCATGGTATGGTGGCCAAGGGAACGGATCAGTACCGGGGGATTTCTCCGCTGGCTCCGGCCATGAAGCTTTTCCGGGATCTTTCGGATTATCTGGATTTTGAGGTGGTGGGCGCCATTGTGGCGGCCTCCTTTCCCGTGTGGATCGAAACCCCTTATCCCAATGAAATGGCGGAACAGTTTCTCGATAAAAACGAGATGTCCCAGCGGGGCGAGGAATATCAGGAGGTGGCCCCCGCAGGCATCTACTACGGACGCTCCGGCGAGCGGCCCCACATCCTTTCCACCACAAGGCCGGGCAACACCTTTGAGCCTT
>NZ_JAVETM010000096.1:0-3720 GCF_034006065.1 Desulfobotulus sp.
GAGCCCGCTTTTTCTGGCCTCCGTTTTGGTGCGGGCCATGGCCATGGCTCGCCGGGGCTTTTCTGCCTTCCGGTTTCGCATCCGGTAAAAGGTGATGATGTGCAGGGTACTGCTGCCGGGACAGGAGATCACGCAGAAATCATCCAGCCTGTGCAGTATCCGGCCTTGCCGATTGGGCATGGCCACCCCTGCGGCGAGGACGGCCAGCAGATGGGGCAGGCCGAGGTTGCGTTCCTGCATACGGCGTTCGGCGTGTTCGGTGAGGGAGACGAGCATGGGACCTCCTTCGGGCTTGGTTTTTTTATGAAGCTGTGTTTTTATTCTTGCAGCAAACAATAACCATCATAATAAAGGTGCTGGCCATGTACTGGAGCTGTAAAACCCGCATTGGCATTTTCTGCATCAAACCGGACAGAGACGGTTTTTCTCTGTGGCTGGGCAGCAACAGGCTGGGTTTCTATCATCGGCCTGAACTGGCTGCGGATGATGTGTTCTGTCATTCAACGGGTTATCCTGGATGGGACAGTCAGAAGAGATTCTCCGTTCCAGGGGATTTATCTTTCTGGGATCTCCATCCATAAGCACCCGGATTTCAGTGACTGGCATCCCGGAGAACATCAACAGATGGGAGTGGCAGTTGATCCAGAATTGTTTTAACCAAATGGCGAGCATGGTTTTCATCGATGGAAATCCTGAACACCTGGCCGTTGGCCAGATCAAAGCCAAGCCCGATATGCCCGGTTTCTGAGTTGAAAGTGGTTGTATTCCTCCAGGTGGCTGAAAGATAGATAGCGGATATCGGGCTCATGTGTATTTCTCCTCTGTAATGATTGTGAATTTCTGCCTTAAACCGCTTCCACCCAGGCCCGGATTGCAGGAAGCTCTTCCAGCAGAGCGTTTTTGAGGTGTGTCTCTTTTCGGTCTCCGGTGAAGGCTCCCCGGAACGGCACGACCAGCATCCTTCTGCGGCAGCCTTCGCCGAGCTTTTCAAAATCCGGCTCCGTGCTGTGGAAAAAAACCAGGCTGCATGTCGGTCTGAACTCAAAGGGCTTCTGGAATTTGAAGGCTCCGGAAAGGGTATCCCCGCTGACGATGGACTTAAAACAGGAGACCCTGGGAAGAGGCAGGCCGCTTAAGCTGATGACCAGCTTTTTGCCCCGGATACGGGCGCGTTCAAATTGGCTGTGGATGTGCTGAAAGTCGATGGATGCGGTGTTTTCGTCTCCGGCCAGTGCCATCAGCACAAAAGCCAGAGTGCTTTTTCCGCTGCGTGAAGGGCCATGGAGGTACAGGGCTTTCTCATTGGGGCCATCCCCCAGACATGCGGCCATCCATTCCCGCAGGGCGTGAATGACTGCGGTATCCTGAATGCTCTCTTCGAGAAAGCGCAGCCATGTGGGGCATCCGGTTTCGGGAGGAAAAAGGGTTGTCTGAGGTGCGGTCTGAGCCTGCTGAATCATGATGGTGGCCTCCTTATTTCTGGTGGGTTTTCCGGAAAACCTGCTCCCGGATCAGTTTTCTTCGTTCGGCATCCTGCCTGGCCCTCTCCAGGGCCTTTCCACACTGCTCATAGTTGCGGGACAGCATTTCCAGCGCGTCTGTTTTCATACCCCCCCTCACTCTGTCAGTTTTTGTAGTTTTTCCCCCAGGGCTTCAATCTCATCGGGGGAGAGATACTGACTGGCGATTTCCTCAAAGCTTTCCCAGTTCTCGGCCAAAAACATATCGATGGCTCGGATCTCCTGTTGCGTCAGTTCGCTCATGATGCCTCCCCTTGTCTCTGCTCCTTAGATTTTATATGCAGGGCCAACGCTCTCTGGCCGACGTCGTAGCCAAGGTCGTATGCCTTATTTGCGAAGGACAGGGCTTCCCAGACGAGATCCGGTGTCCATGCTGGCGGGAAGGTGTGGATGGTGAGGCCCAAACGGGCCTCCCGAAGGATCAGGGCCTGAGGCGTGGCCTCCAGGAAGCAGTCTCTCTGGTCGTAATAGATCCTCATGGCTTGTCTCCCTTCAGAAGCATCTGCTCCATGGCTTTTACATTGGCCAGATGCCGGGCAAGGTCGCCCACAGTACGATGCTCTTTCGCCGCACGGCTGAGGAGGGCGCGGGTCTCCCGCCGGTTACCCCTGCCCGTGAAGCCCAGGCGGATGTTTTGGGAATTGCACTCTTCCTTCATCATGGCTATACTCCCTTCGCTTTGTGTTGTTTTCAGCCCTTGTACGGTGGCCGCCGTGCAGGGGCTTTGCCCGTTTATCGGAGCGGATTGATTTCGTAAGGCTTCCTGCTGAGAATCCGGAAGGCCAGCATGCATAATTTAGACATTTGAATTTTAACCAAAAAAGGCAAGATACAGCTTCTTGAGAAAGCCAACCAATCCCCAAAAAAAGAAGACTGTGACCCAACCAGAGAGACATGGAAATTTATCGTCATAGGGGAATTTAATCATGGATCAATACCTCTCGCTTTGTGCTGTTTTCAGCCCTTGTACGGTGGCCGCTGCACGGACGCCTGTGCTTTAAAAGAAATTTAACCTGATTCTGAAGCTTAAAATAACCACTGTCAAGAATTAAATTGCGTTTGATGTAAAAAATTTTCCATCCCTCTCCTCCGAAAAACTTTTCGTTCTTCCAGTCGATTGGAGCTGTATGGTATTTTGCAAACAAGAAAAGGAAGTTGGAATTTTCTAAAGATACAGGGGGGAAGCATGAAAGATTCTGCGCTGTTTCGTGAAATTGTATCTCTGCCGCCGGAAGCACAGCGTCAGGTAGTGGATTTTGTTGCCTTTCTTAAAACCCGCTACCCGAAAAAACAGAAAAAAAATCAGAAGACGATTTTTTGCATGGAAAAAGAATCCTTTATCGGGATGTGGCAGGACAGAAAGGATATGCAGGACAGCTCAGAATGGGTTCGGAGCATGCGGCGGAAAGAATGGGGGGACTCTTGATGGAAACAACGATCCTGGATACGGATATTCTCATTGATGCTGCAAAAGGGGTTGAGGACGCGATCCAATGCCTCCTTTTTTTTGAAAAACAAACAGGCATTGGCATCAGCATCGTGACATTCATGGAGCTGGTTGTTGGGTGTAGAGACAAAACCGAATTGCGAAAAACTGACCGCTTTCTAAAAAAATTCAAAATCTTTCCTCTTGACCCATCTGTTTGCAATACCGCCCTGGATCTCCTGAAGAAATATCGCCTCAGTCATGGCCTCATGATTCCGGATGCCCTGATTGGAGCCACGGCCCTGGTTGCCAATCTTCCCTTCATTACCAAAAATCAGAAAGATTACCGATTTATTCCAGGGTTGAGCCTGCTCCCATATCCCTACCCCAAAACAGAGGAGGAAACCAGAATCTGATTTCCTCCTCTGTTTCAGAGTATTTTGACAAAAGTATAGTAATACCCGTTGCCATGCTTGTAATAGATAATGTCCATATCCACCACACGCCCATCCGAACGGGTGATGTGGACAATACGGCGGGCATACCCCACCTTTTCTACCTCCTCAAAGACCTCATCTCTCTGCTCCGGGTTCAGATATACATCCCTTGCAAAATCAACCTCTTTAAGATTGTAGTCCAGCAATACTGACCACAATTCCCACTGACAGGCGAGAATGCGGTGCCTGTTCGAGACGAGACGGAGCACATCAGTGCTGCCGTGGTCCAGCGCCCAATCCTCGAAAGCCCGCCGTATATTGCGGCTCGCAAAAATGA
>NZ_JAVETM010000097.1:0-3710 GCF_034006065.1 Desulfobotulus sp.
AGGAGGCCGGAGGCGGATGCAGGGCCGGGCGTGTCTGGGAGCCCGGCAGATCCGCAATCCGGATGGAGAGAATTCCCATTATTGCCATGACCGCAGGGGCCATGCCTGAGGATCGGGATCGTTGCCTGGATGTGGGTATGGATGATTATATCCCAAAGCCCGTGGACCCGGATGAACTTGTGCGGGTGCTGGAAAAATGGCTGCCAGGGAAAAGGGGGGACGAAAAATAATTTTTTCACCTTTCCTTTACACCGACCGAATCTTCCTGACGGACCAGATCAGGGATAAGGCAAAGTGTGAGGAAAAATACAGAAATATATGATTCCAGAATGTTGTGATGATCGAATCTGGATGTGAGAGGGGCTGGCATTGGCTAAGCAAGGAGACAAGAGCGGCTGATTATGGCCCGTCCCGCAACGCACTGCTTGTAAATACCCTGCCATTTTCAAGAATATAAAATTCTCCCCCATAAGGATCTTCGGGAATGGCATCAAGTATGCCCTTTTCTGTCAGTTCATGCAGCGTTTCCGGCAGACGCTGATACTCTGCATGGAACCGGCGCACAGCCCCTTCCAGAAGATCCAGCCTTTCCAGGACAAGGATGCGCTTTTCAAGGTGCATCCTTGTTATTGTATCCCGTGTATCCAGAAGCATCTGTTTTAAAAAGAGAAGGGCTGCCCTGTGGGGACGGGCAGTGATCTGAAAGCGTGAACCCAGCAGGACAACATGGCTGGGGGCATCGGCCATGAGGGCAGCACGTCCCATGTATTCTGCGGCGCATTCATTGTCGCCTTTGAAATAATAGCATCCGAAACCAATGTAATAGGGAGGGCGCCAGTCTTTTTCCCTGTGCGCCATGGCCTTTTCCATGAGAATCCTTGCCCTTTCAAAATCATCCAGCTCCCAGGAAAGTATCATGAAGGAAAGGTAGTAGGGGTCCCAGAAATGGGGATCAAGGTCTGAAATGGCATCCACAGATTCAAAAATATATTCTCCGTGGGCATCTTCAAGGTTGCCGGAGCGAATCAGTTGCTCACCGATGAAGGTGGTGGTTTTCAGAAAAAGAAAATCAGAAGCAAGCCCTTTAAAGCGCAGGGACATGGGACCAGTCACCTTTGAAGGCAGGGTATAGTCCATCATGGGATCGCTAAGAATTTTTTCACGATCCCTGTGCACACCCTGCCATGCGCCCATATAGGCAAGAACAAGAAAGGAAAAAGCCACAATGGATACAGCAAGGCTTTTCATCCCAACTCCCTCCCCTTAAAGATCTGCGATGCCAGAAAAAGCAGCACAAGAACAGAGGCCATGCCGTAAAATGTGATGAAAAGAACATAGCTGAGGGAAACGGCCATGCCGTGGGCCGCCTGAACTTTAAGGTCAAATACAGAAAGATTGGGAATGATGTAACGGCAGACGTTGAGAAGGGCTTCCACCGCCGCTGCCATGGGCACTTCCGTGGACTGGGCCTGGGTTTTTAAAAAGCGGACAACGGTTTCAATGGTCTCACCCACAATGTACACCGCCGTGCTGAACAGCAGGGTGAGAAAGGCACTGGAGCTGAAGGAGGCAAAAAAAACCACCACGGCATTCAAAACCGCCAGCATGAGAAACTCGCCAAATATGGCCAGAAGAAAGATTTTAAAGGAAAAACTTTCAAAATAGGCGGGATAGCGCAGATAGGAAAGCCCCACCCCTGCACTGGCGCAGACAGCCAGCATGAAAATAGCCGCAGAGGTTAAAAGCATGAGTCCAAGGTATTTTGAAACAATGTATTCTCCCCGGCCATAGGGCCTTGAAAGCACGATGTAAATGGTACGCTTGTCGATGTCCTTGGCAAGGAGCTGGTTGTTGACAAAAAGTGTCAGGAGCAGGCCGCCGAAGGTTAAGGCGGAAAGGTTGAAATCCGAAGCCACCTTGGAAAGCTCCCGCATAAAAAAGCCCACAACCACAAAGCCTAAGGCCATGACCATGAGGGAAAAGAGAAAAATACCGTAAAGTGCCCGGTCCCGCATACCTTCTTTGAAGGTAAGCAGGGCAAGGGCCCAGATTCTCTGCATCATGGTTTTTCTCCTGCCATGGCTAAAAATTCTTTTTCAAGGCCACCCGCATGGGGATCCATACCCACCACCCGTATGCCTTCCTTCCGGCACAGGGTCAGTACCTCCTCCACCTCATGGTGCTGGCAGTCGATAGCTTTCAGGCCTGAGGCCAAACCCGTGCAGGGCCAGCGGTTTTCGGACAGAGGCGTCTGGGTATCCAGGAGCACCCTCAGGGTTTTACCGAGCTTTTCAAGGTCATCCCGTTTGAGAACCTTACGGATGCTACCCCTGTGCATCATTACCACGGTATCGCAGATTCTTTCCACATCCGTTAAAATGTGGGAACAGAAAATAATGGTTTTCTGTTTTTGTTTGAGCCTTAAAAGAAGGTCCACCACCATTTTACGGCCCAAGGGGTCAAGGCCGGACATGGGTTCATCCAGAATCACCACTTCCGGGTCGTGGATGAGGGCAAAGGCAAGACCCACCCGCTGCACCATGCCCTTGGAGCATTCCCTGAGTTTTTTGCCTGCGGCATGGTCCATGCCCACTTCCCGCAACAGGGCCTGAATGCGGTCGGAAAGCCCGGCCTTATCCATACCGGAAGCTTTGGCTCCAAAGGAAAGCAGCTCCACAGGGGTGAGGTGGTCGTAGAAATAGGGGTTTTCCGGCAGATAGCCGATGCTTTTTCTGGAAAGGGGGTTTTCGGGGGTAAGGCCGTTTAGGGTGATGCTGCCCTGGTCCTTGCGGATAAAACCAAGAATAAGCTTGAGGGTACTGCTTTTGCCAGCACCATTGGCTCCGATGATGCCCGTGGTGGAGGCTTTTGCAAATTCAAGGTCAATGTCTGCGGTGAAGGGGGCTTGTTTTCTGAAAAGGTCTTTATTGCGGTAGGTTTTTTGGGCTGCAATGTGGATCATGGGAATCCTTGTGCAGGGGGTAGGTTAAATGAAAACCCCTCCGGCGAGGCCGGAGGGGAGAAAAAAGGGCTGATTAAGCTATTATTTTATTATTGAACATCGCTTCCAAGCCAAACGTCTGCGGTGTAAAGGGCACGAGCAGCTGCTGTGCGTGTTGCATCTGTATGTGCGGCTCCCGCAAGCTCCAGAGTATCAAGAACAATTACATCATCTGCTAAAGCAGCGATGGGATTTCCTGCGGCTTTTGTTCTCTGGAAATATAACGGCTGGAGCCTGCTGTTTGTAGAATAAATCAAGGTTCCTTTGGTATTGGCATTTGCAATTGCGTAAGTAGCCAAGTTTGTTGTGATGCCGGCAGCCACTATCGGCCCTCTTGACCGGCCAACCATCCTTACATCGGGGCCGAGTGGAACTACCAAGGCAGGGAAGGTCGCTGCACCAACACCATTGCCAGGGAAAGTTACTTCGTGGGGAGCAGCAGCGTTTGCCTGTGTTGCGGCAAACCCAGCTACAGCACCTGCTGTTGTTGTGGGATATGCACGCCATTCAGCATAGTATCCTTCAAGTTCACCTGCCGTTGATCTCAGGTCACTCAAGGTTGATGTATTAAAGGATCTTTCACGGTACTTGGCAAACTGCGGAATGGCGATGGCCGCCAGAATACCGATGATGGCAATAACAATCATCAGCTCGATCAGGGTGAAACCCTTCTGGTTTCTTCTCATCTTGATTTTACTGAGCATAGGAA
>NZ_JAVETM010000098.1:0-3694 GCF_034006065.1 Desulfobotulus sp.
ACCAGGGATCATGGCCTGCTTTCACGGGGAGACTCCCGGATTTTAACACCAGATGCCTATATTGATCAGTCAAAGGAAGGCCAATCCATTCCTTTCATTGACCTCGCCGCTCAGCAGCGAAGCATCCGCCCTTCCCTTGAAAAAAATATTCACAGGGTGCTGGCCCACGGTCAGTACATCATGGGCCCGGAAGTGAAGGAGCTTGAGGATCGCCTTGGGGCCTACGCGGGAGTGAAGCATGCCATTGGTGTTGCCAGCGGTACGGACGCCCTGCAGATTGCCCTTATGGCCCTTGGCATTGGCCCAGGCGATGAGGTGATCACAACCCCTTTTTCCTTTATTGCCACCGCAGAAATTATTGCCCTTCTTGGGGCAAAGCCCGTTTTTGTGGATGTGGATCCCAGAACATACAACATGGATCCTCAAGGTATTGAGGCGGCCATTACGGACCGCACCAAAGCCATCATGCCCGTGAGCCTTTATGGTCAGTGTGCGGATTTTGATGCCATCAACGCCATTGCCTTAAAACATGGTCTCCCTGTGATTGAAGATGCGGCCCAGTCCTTTGGTGCCACATACAAGGGAAGAAAATCCTGTTCCCTCTCCACCATTGGCTGCACTTCCTTTTTTCCGTCCAAGCCCCTTGGCGGCTATGGAGACGGCGGAGCCTGCTTTACGGATGATGACGCCCTTGCCAAGGCCATGCGGGAAATCCGTATCCATGGCCAGGACAGGCGTTATCACCATCCCCGCATCGGATTCAACGGAAGGCTGGACACCCTGCAGGCAGCCATCCTCCTTGCCAAGCTGGATGTTTTTCCTGAGGAAGTGGAAGCGCGGAGCCGGATTGGCGCGCGGTATTCAGAGCTTTTCCAGGCCGCCTGCCCTGGCCTTGTCACGCCCTTTATCGAAAAGTGGAATTCTTGTGTCTATGCCCAGTACACCGTGCAGGTGGAAAACCGGGATGCCGTTCAGAAAATGCTGAATGAAAAGGGAATTCCAACGGCAGTGCATTATCCCATTCCCCTGCACCTGCAGCCTGTGTTTGCGGGTGAAAAGTGTTCTCTTCCCATTTCTGAAACCCTGGCCCACAGGGTGATGAGTCTGCCCATGCATCCTGCGCTGGATGCGGAGGCCCAGGAGAAGATCGTGGCCTGTCTCATTGGAGCCTGAGGAGATCAGGCCCTTATTTTTGATGTAAAAGGACACCTTATGCCGTCTTTTATCAGAAACAGAAAGATCCGAGCAGCCATTGTTGGCTGTGGTCGGATATCCAAAAATCATTTTGGCTCCCTGGAAAAACATAAGGAAAATCTGGAGCTTGCCGCTGTCTGTGATACGGATGCGACGGTTCTGGCAGATCATGCTCAGACCTGGGGGGTGCCTGGTTATCGATCCATGCAGGAAATGCTTGAAAAGGAAGACCTGGATCTGGTCTGTCTCTGCACTCCAAGCGGGTTGCATGCCCGCCAGACCATTCTTGCGGCAGAGCATGGTGTGCATGTGATGACGGAAAAACCCATGGCCACACGCTGGAAAGACGGGCTTGCCATGGTCGAGGCTTGCGACAGGGCAGGGGTCCGTCTTTTTGTGGTGAAGCAGAATCGTCGGAACGCCACCCTGCAGCTTTTAAAGAATGCTGTTGTGCAGAAGCGTTTTGGAAAAATTCATTCCGTTGCAATCAATGTTTTCTGGACCCGGCCTCAGGAATATTACGACAGTGCCAAATGGCGGGGAACCTGGGAGTTTGATGGCGGTGCGTTCATGAACCAGGCCAGCCATTATATCGATCTTTTTGAATGGCTTGTGGGGCCTGTGGAAAGTGTGATGGCCTATACGGGAACTCTTGCCAGGAACATAGAGGTGGAAGACAGCGGAGTGGCTGTTCTGCGCTGGCGCAACGGAGCCCTTGGAACCCTCAATGTATCCATGCTCACCTATCCCAAAAACCTGGAAGGCAGCATCACGGTTCTGGGGGAAAAGGGCAGCGCTAGAATAGGCGGTGTGGCGGTCAACGAGGTGCTGCACTGGGATTTTGAGGAAAGACTACCTGAAGATGACAGAATTGCCGATGCCAGTTACCAGACCACTTCCGTATACGGCTTTGGGCATCCCCTGTATTATGCCAACGTGATTGAAACCCTGCGGGGCCATGCGGAGCCAGAGACGGATGGTCGGGAAGGCCTGAAAACCCTGGAGCTTCTTATTGCCATGTATCTTTCTGCAAGGGATGGTAAAAAGGTGGCTTTGCCTCTGGAATATTGATGAGAAGGAAGGATTCTCCATGAATTACCAGGTTCACCCCACAGCCATTGTGGATGAAGGCGCAGAAATCGGAGAAGGAAGCCGTGTGTGGCACTGGGTTCATGTGTGTGGCGGCGCAAAGATAGGCAGGGGGGTTTCCCTGGGCCAGAATGTTTTTGTGGGAAACCGCGTGGAGATTGGCGACCAGTGCAAAATCCAGAACAATGTCTCCGTATATGACAATGTGACCCTGGAAGAGGGGGTTTTCTGTGGCCCCAGTATGGTTTTTACCAATGTTTATAATCCCAGGGCCCTGATCGAGCGCAAAAATGAGTATAAGGATACCCTGGTGAAAAAGGGGGCCACCCTGGGGGCCAATTGCACCATTGTGTGCGGCGTGACCATTGGTCGCTACGCCTTTGTTGCCGCAGGCGCTGTGGTAACCAAAAATGTGCCGGATTATGCCCTGATGGCGGGGGTTCCTGCGCGGCGGATCGGATGGATGAGCGCCTATGGCGCGAGGCTGGATTTGCCTTTGGAAGGCGATGGCGAGGCTTTGTGTCCCCACACGGGAGAGCGGTATGTGATGAAAGAAGGCAGGGTTTTCAGTTCTCCCTGAATGTTTCCAAAGATAGGTCTTGAAAATCGGTCTGTCCTGATTTTTCCCATATCACATCCACAATACCGCACTGGGGCTGGTATCCTTCCAGCTGTCTTTTTAAAATATTCCGGAGTTCTTCACAGTCGCAGTTTTCAGGAGCGCCATGGGGCCAGCAGTATTGCATGGCCCTGTGAAGTTCTTCAATGGTGGAAAGCACCCATCCCCAGTCCGGGGTTTTTTCGTATCCATGGAAGATTTTGGGGTGCTCTGTGGTCTTTTTATCCTGCACATCAATCAAAAGTTCTTCGTAAAGCTTCTCTCCCGGCCTTAATCCTGAAAACACAATCTCAATGCCAGAGGCGGTCGCGTTTATCCATTGCGGGTATCCTGTGATGGAAAAACTGCGGATGTTTTTTCCGGACGGCCTGCCCTGAACATGAAAGCCAGGATCACCAGGGGGAGCCAGGCAATGGCAAGACCGAGGAAGCCATCCAGGATTTCAAGGGTCACGGCGGCGGCAAGGGGGAAAAGCCAGAACACATTGATGGCTGCCACTGTGAGGGTCACGGGTTTGTGTGTTCCCAGCCTGCGGGCTGCGTGCTGATAGCTGTGGGTGCGGTGGGCTTCATGGAGTCTCTCGCCGCGGATCATGCGTACGATGAGGGTCAGAGTGGCGTCCACGATAAAAACACCCATGAGGATGAGCCAGGCCCAGAACAGCGGGGGATGAATCCAGGCGGCGTGGAGGGAGAGCGCTGCCAGGCAGAGGCCGAGAAAGCCCGATCCCGCATCTCCCATGAAAATATGGGCCTTTGGAAAATTCCACACAAGAAAACCTGCTGTGGCCAT
>NZ_JAVETM010000099.1:0-3518 GCF_034006065.1 Desulfobotulus sp.
AGAGTACGTGTACAAGAGATCCGTGGAGCCAGAATCCTTTTTCCATTGACGAGGCTTCAAAAAGATATCTTCAAGGCGTTTGAAGTCAAAGAGCCTGAGTAGGTATAAGAAAAGCCGGGATTTCAGGTTATCTTCTTTATGGTGACTACGACCCCTTCAGCATCAAGGTCACTCACATCCTGAATCAGAAGGCGGGAATTGGCTGGACCTCCTACTCCCACACAGGTGCACCGGTCATCACCTCCGCCATGGGCGTGGGCGAGGAGGTCTTCAACGGCTACTACCACCAGTCCGATCTTGGAAAAAAACTGCTTTCCACCATGGGCTTCAGTCCCCGCTATGCCGATGCAGCTTTCGAAACAGGGGAAATCCGTCAGGCTGCGGCAGCCGGATTCTGATGCGACAGGTATTGTCGTAAAGGTACGTGATGACAGGGAATGCAGGACATTCCCTGTCTTTTTTGCATACGCAGCACCGGAGAACGACCATGCGCAAAAGCCAGACCCGCTCCGAAGCCCTTCTTGTGGGCTTTTTTTTTCTCCTGACCCTTCTGCTTTTTTTTCTGCCCACGGGTTTTGAGGAACGCAGAGATCCCAACTCCCTGCGCTGCCGGGGCGAGGTGGTGGAGGTGGACAACGCCTTTCTGCGTCAGTACGGCATGGTACGCACGGGCAGTCAGAATCTTGTGCTGCGTATTGTTTCAGGAGAGAAAAAGGGAGAACTTGCGGATTCGGCCAACCATCTCCTTGGAAAACTGGATCTCGACCGCCTGTATCAGGCTGGCGACCGGGTACTGATGGTGCTGACTCTGGACGGAGACCGCATCCGCCATGCCCAGGTGATGGATCATTATCGCCTCAATATGCAGGTCTGGCTTGCGGGGAGCTTTGCCCTGCTGCTGGTGGCCTTTGCCGGATGGACGGGAATGCGGGCCCTGCTTTCCTTTGTTTTCACGGGGCTCATGGTCTGGAAGGTCCTCATTCCCGGCTTTTTAAAGGGCTGGGACCCCATGGTCACGGCCCTTCTTGTGGTCATGCTGCTCAGTGCCGCCATCCTGTTTCTTGTGGCGGGATGGAACCGGAAAGGCTTCACAGCCTTTGCTGGCTGCCTTCTGGGCCTTGCCTGCACCGCCCTCCTTGCCCTTTTTGTGGCCCCTGCCTTCAAGCTCCACGGTGCCATCAAGCCCTTTTCAGAAACCCTGATGTACACGGGCTATGCCCATCTGGATCTCACCCGCATCTTCCTTGCCACCATCATCATGGCCGCCTCCGGTGCGGTGATGGATCTGGCCATGGACATTGCCGCCAGCATGGATGAGGTGGTGTCCCAGAATCCCCGGATCACCCGCAGCGAAGCCATGTTCTCCGGTTTCCGGGTGGGAAGGGCTGTCATGGGAACCATGAGCACCACTCTGCTTCTGGCCTACTCCAGCAGTTACATTTCCCTGCTCATGGTCTTTATGGCCCAGGGTATTCCCATGGCCAACATGCTCAACCTCAATTATGTGACGGCGGAGCTTCTCAACACCATACTGGGAAGTTTCGGACTTCTGGCCGTGGCTCCCTTCACGGCCCTGGCCGGAGCCTTTTTTCTGGTTCCAGGAAAGCGGCCCGAAAGGGGGAAAGTGGCGGAGACAGAGACATTCCTGCCGGATACGGTTCAGCTCTGATGCCTTGTGCGTATCAGCCTGCATCTCCGCTGTCCGGGCTTAAAAGACCTGGGGCCTGGGCAGCATAATCTTAAAACATCCTCTCTGCCGATGATTCAGGGGAGCGGTATCTGTTCTGGCCGGGCAGGGGAAAAGAGGCCCGGTGCGGCTCCGCCACTGGACCTGATTTCAATCCGTTTTCAGTTTTTTTCATGTGTGTTATAGCTTTTTTGGCTCCGAAACCTTTGTCTTCCCGAAGGTGCGAGGGGCCGATGATCCGGAAGGCATACGTCTTTTTCCGGGTCCCATGCGCCGTCTGAACCAGAAACCCCCTTTAAGAAGCAGGCCCTTGCCATGGATGAAACCCCTGACCACATCATTGATACCCCCTCCTGGCTGCCCGTCTGGCTGGAAGACTTCTGGGATCTCCTCGCCACCTATCCCATCTTTCTCGCCCTTGTCATTCTCCTGATCGGATTCAGTCTCGCCTTTCTAATCCGCCATTTTATCCTCTTCTGGGGACTGAAGCTGACCAAGCGGGCCAATGCTGATCTTTTCGGACAACTGGTACGCATGGGCGCAGGGGTTGCCGGACTGCTTGTGGGCTACATCAGCCTTGTCACGGCGCTGCATACCCTGCCCCTGGGGCAGTTTGTCACCACCATCGCGGTACGCATTCTCATCAGCTTTCTGATTCTTCAGCTGATGCGCACAGCCTTAAAGGCCAGCCATGTCTTTCTGGAGATTCTCGGCAAGGTGCGGGACCGTTTCGCCATTGTGGAAGAACGCACTCTGCCGCTTTTTGATCTCATCATGACGGTCATCATCATCGCCATCGGCTCCTATGCCCTGCTGCAGGTCTGGAACATCGACGCCACGGCCTGGCTGGCTTCCGCAGGGGTCATCGGTATTGCCGTGGGTTTTGCGGCAAGGGACACCCTCGCGAACCTGTTTTCCGGATTTTTCATCATCGCCGATGCCCCTTACAAACTGGGGGACTATGTGGTGCTCGGTTCCGGGGAAAGGGGAGAGATCACCAAGGTAGGCATCCGCTCCACCCGACTGCTCACCCGCGATGACGTGGAAATCATCGTTCCCAATGCGGTGATGGCCAACTCCAAAATCGTGAATGAATCCGGCGGACGCTGGGTGAAATACCGTATCCGTATCAAGGTGGGCGTGGCCTATGGCTCGGATGCGCGGCAGGTGGTGAAGGTGCTGGATGGGGTGGCAAGGGAAAACGCCAAGGTATGCAAAAACCCCGAACCCAGGGTGAGGCTTCGGGGCTTTGGAGATTCGAGCCTCAATTTTGAACTGCTCTGCTGGATTGAAAAACCGGAACAGCGGGGCCTGGTTTCCCATGAACTGTACATGGCCCTCTATGAGGCCCTGAAGGAAAACGGCATTGAAATTCCCTTTCCCCAGCAGGATGTATGGATTCGGAAAGTTCCGGAAACCATGGAATCCTGAGGGGGGATCGGATTCATAACACATGCTCTTGCCGGAAACGCGCCTTTTCTTTCAGGGCAGCGGATGATCACTGAGCAGATCCAGGTCAAACCAGGCATCCTGATTCGTATCAGCCATTGCTGGAAATAAAAACTCCCAGGATCTTCATGATACTCCCTGAAGATGCTCAGCCCTTTTCCTGCGCCATCAGCCAGGAGGAGAGATTTCCGATGAGTTCTCCAAGCTCTTTGTGTTTTACCACTTCCTCTGCCCGTTCCGGGTTCGTCCAGATCCTGCACCGCATACCGGATTCGGGCCAGTTTTCAGAAAACTCCGTCACCTGCATGGCAAAAACCCTCACCTCACAGATGCGCCGCCATTTTTCAAAGCGGTACAGCCCCAAAGGCTGAGGAGAAAGGAG
>NZ_JAVETM010000100.1:0-3505 GCF_034006065.1 Desulfobotulus sp.
AGGGGCGTGCTCTACATCATTCCAACCAGGGCCCTTGCAAAGGATCTGATGCGCAGGTTCGAGGCGGTGATCACCGAGCGTCTGGGGTTGACCCTGGCCATCCGAACCGGTGATATCAAGCGGGGCGGCAGGAAACGGCCGGACATCATGTTCACCACCCCGGAATCCCTGGATGTGATGCTGGGCAGCTCCAATGCCGGCATTAAAAGATTTTTATGCCGGGTGGGCATTGTTATCATTGACGAAGTCCATTCCCTGGTTCACCACTACCGGGGTCGGCATCTGGTCTATCTCTTTACCCGCCTGGAACGCAGAACCGGACAACCCATTCAGAAGGTCGCCATGTCTGCCACCATTTCCGACATTCCAGGAGTGATGGATTTTTTCGACTTCAGACAGGGGGGAATAGCGGTTACGGCAAGGGCGGACCGGGAAATTCTAGCCCGGCTGCTTTACCTGAAAGACGAGGCATTCGAGCTTCCCGCCCTGCTGAACGACCTCTACCGGGAGTGGAAATACAGGAAGATCCTGATTTTCTGCAACAGCCGGTCCGCCTGCGACCGCCTCTCCGGAATAGTCCGGCGCAACGGGGTGTTCAGACAGGTCACCGAGCTGCATTACTCGAACCTCAAGGCCGGAGAGCGAAAGAGGGCCGAGGATCGGTTCAGGAAAAACCCCCATGCCCTTTGCATTGCCACAAGCACCCTGGAGCTTGGCATCGATGTGGGGGATGTGGATGCCGTGCTTCTCTACCAGCCCCCCGGCTCAGTGTCCGCCTTTCTCCAGCGCATCGGCAGGGCCAACCGCCGGGGTGAGACCATTAACTTCTGGGGGATCACCTCCGGGGAAAACGCCGGCAACCAGGTGGTCCGCTTCCTTGCCCTGCTCGAACTTGGCCGCCGGGGAGAGATCGAAACCCCCTCTTTTAAAGATCTTCCCAGCGTGGTGAGCCAGCAGGTTATATCCTGCCTCTATGGAAAAAAAGAGATCTCCCTCAATGCCCTGAAGGGGCTGTTCCCGGAACATAAAACCCTGCTGCCTGAAATTTTCACCTCCCTTGAAAAAAAAGGATGGCTGAAACAGACCAGGCGTCCAGGGCTTATCAGGGGCGGGTGGCAATACTGGAAACATTTAAACGAGTACAAGATCTGGGGCAATTTCCCGGAAAGGGAAAAAGAGTACCTCCTTGAGGTCTCAGGAGAATCCGTTGCCGACATCCCCCTCTCCATTGTTTCCCAGATAAAGCCTGGAGATCGGGTCTATCTGTCCGGCCGCCGACTTAAAATCCTTAAAATCCAGGAGGGTGATCCCGGAAAGGTCACGGCCCGTTCCACCGGGAAAAAAATCGATAAAGAACTGGTGTGGGTGGGCCTGGGTGCCCATGTCTCCCATGAGACGGCCCAGGCCATGGGGAAGATTCTCCGATCCGGCACTCTTCCCGAAGAGAGCGGCCTCATGGTCAGGACCGGAAAATTGTTCCACAAGGAGCTTGCCCGCACAAAAAAACGGGTGACCCTGGCCAACGGCATTGAGGTTGTGCAGGGCACCAGGGCCAGGTTTCTTTTTTGTACCTTTCTGGGATCTGCCGGCAATCTTGTGCTGGAGTGGGCGGCAAGGGAGTTTTTTGAGGATGATGAAGTGGAGCTTCTCTCCAGTGAAACCGGTGTTGAATGTTCCAGGTGGATCGAGTTTGAAAAACTTGACCTGCCCCTTGAAAAAGCATCCTTCCATGCCTGGGTGTCATCCCATTTCAGGGTGCTTTGCAACCTTATTCCCCTGAGCATTTTCTGGAAGACCCTGCCAAGGGAGCAGAAGGTCCAGGAGGTTGCCGACTTCCTGTTTGACCGGCGGGTGGTTCTTGCCTTTGCCCGTTATCTTGGGGCAGGTTCCCATATTGTTTCCGGCGATATTGCACACCTTGGCCCTTCTGACACCATTGGTGACGCTGCCGGGGACTCTTCTTCCTTTGAAATCGCTGCCGGAGATTCCCTCCTGGAAGGGGAAAAAAACAGGGTGCAAAAGCCGGAGGAGTCCCCGTTCTTGTTCCCATTCTTGTCCCGGCAGTGGCAGGAACCCTGCCTTGATTTTGAGAGGCCCGGCTCCCTGCCCTGCCTGACCGCCACCATGGTCAGCGAATATTTTTTCCATGGCCGGTGTGACAGGCGGTTCTACATGAAATACCTTGGCCTTGGGCACCCCGTAAAAGAGCGGGAAGGGATCATGGCCCTTGCAAGAGAACAGGGCATGCGCCATGAAGAGGCTGTGCTTGAGGCCTTTGAAAAACAGGGGGACTGCCTTGCTCCAGAACCTGCGGGCCCTGAAGAACACCCCATGATACCCTCTTTAAGGCTTATGGCGGACACGGTCAACCGCCTGGCCCTCCTTGATCCTGTTGACCCGGGGGCTGCCCCGCCGGTCCGGCTCTCCCACTGCTATCTCGAGGCAGAGTGCCCAGTGCCGGGGTGCCCTAAAATCCTGGGCATCCCCGATCTTATCGAGGTCACACCCCATGGCAGGGGCCGGGTTCTCCTAAGGGCCGGGGATATAAAGAACAGCCAGACCCCCGGGTATCATCACAAGTGGCAGGTGGCCTTTTACGCCCTGCTCCTGGAAAAGAGTATTGAGAGGTGGCGGCTCCCGGCCCTTGTCTCCCAAAGAGGATTCATCATTACCCCCAATCCAAAACCTAAGCCCAACAAGCCCAAGGAACAGGACAAGGAAAAGGACAAGGAAACCGAGGCCTTCCACACCCATGAATTTGACCTCAAGCCTTATCTGGCAGCCTTTCCTGCCCTGTTTGAAAAACTGGGCAACATCCTTTCAAGGCCGCCTGCCGATGCAGACCACAGGCTTGACTCCAGGTGTATTAACTGCCCGGGGTTTCCCGGCTGCTACAGCGACGCCCTTTTCCATGAAGAGATTCAATTCCTGCCCCTTTTGACCGGGGGAGAACTTTCCGCCTTTCGGCATCTGGGCTGCACTACCCTTGCAGGGGCCCAGAAAGAACTTGAGGCAAAAAGAGTTGACCTTTCCCCTGGCCGCCGGGAGAAATTAACTGGATGGTGCCGGGCATTTTTAACGAACCGCATTTTCCTTCAACAGAGAAAGACCCATCTTTTTCCCTGCAACCTTTCCAGGCTCTTTTTCCTCCATCTTGAAAAAGATCCCATGACCCGTCAGCCCTGGATTCTGGGGTGGAAGGTCATGGAGGCCGATGCCGGTACAACCGTGGAATCCGGGGTTTTCACCATGGATACCCCCAGGGAACGGCAAGAGGTATGGCAAACCTTTACAGAAAAAATGGAGCGCCTCTGGAACAACAGCATCCATTCCGGCCTGGGTCCCCATCTCTTTCGCTTTGGTTCCGGTTCCCAGGTTTTGATGAGGCTCCTGGCCGGGGAAGAGCCAGGCGGGTTTTGTGATCTTTTCCACCAGACCCAGCCTTTGCCGTGGACGGATCTGCAACATCTCCTGACCACCCATTTCTGTATGCCTGCCCCCGGCA
>NZ_JAVETM010000101.1:0-3496 GCF_034006065.1 Desulfobotulus sp.
CCATCCCGTATAAGGTTTTCACCATTGCAGCGGGCATGTTTGCCCTGGATCTTCCCGTGTTTTTTCTGGCCTCGCTGTTTTCCAGGGGAGCCCGGTTTTTTCTGATCGCAGGGTTGGTCTGGAAATTCGGGCCGGTCATACGGTCTTTCATTGACCGCTACTTTGACCGCCTGGCCTTCCTTTTTGTGGTGCTGCTTGTGGGGGGCTTTGGTCTCATCCGTTTTGTGTTCTGATGTGTTTCCATGATAATCCCTGACAGAGGACGTACTGCGGGTGGGGCTTTTTATTTTCTGAGCCCGGTGGATGGTTGCGGAAAACGCTGTTTTGTGGTTAGTATTGTCGGTAATGCGTTGGCGGATTCGGAGCTGGGGTCCTGTTTTGGGCTTCCTATGCTGTGCTGCGAAAAAAAAGCTTGAACAATACCCGTGAGAAGCTGTAAGCTCTGCTTAATTTATTAAGCTTAAAGCAGCTCTGTTTTCACTAAAGAATACCCTTAAATAAGGGGTGTTCTGAATCCTTCCAATGTCTTTGTTCTGCGTTGTGGATGCTTTTTCGGGTCCAGGGTCTTCAAAACTAAAAAAAAAGGAGTGCGCAATGTTTATGAAAAAAGCACGGGTCTTTGTGGCTGCGGCGGGTATGCTTGCCCTGGCCGTTGGTTGCAGCAGCACTGTGGATACGACACCCAAGCCCGGGCCGCTTCCCGTACCTGTGAATGGTCAGGTCATCAAGGGACCGGTTGTGGGCGCTAAGGTATGGGCGGACAAGGTTGTGGATGCCCAGACCGGCCTTGGCAACAATATCCAGGATGCTGACGAACCCTTCACAACGACCAAGGCGGATGGTTCCTTTGATATGGATCTGCCCGCAGGATTCACGGACAACTATGTGTTTGTAACCTTCGGTGGTCAGACCGAAGATCCTGCTACCGGCCTTATGGTCGCTGCAGCCCCCATGATGGCGCCCAAAGGCGCAAAGCGGGTAACGCCCATCACCACCCTGGTGGCTCTTGTTCCTCCGGCGGAAAGGGATGCTTTCAAAGCATCCATGGGTGTTACGGACGCCAACTATGACATGGACATTTCCGCACCTGAAAACAAGGACACAGCCCTGGGCCAGCAGCTCCTGGAAATCTCCTGGGTGGTTCAGAGAACCATCGCCCTTGTTCAGCAGCAGCTTCTTTCAGGCGGTAAGGCTACGGACACCGCCGCCAACCTCGCCATTGTGGCCAACCTTGCAAAGCAGGTGAAAGAAGAAGTCACGAAAAATCCCGGCGAAGGTAAGGGTCTTGCCGCTGTGGTTGCCAACGCAGGCACCATCGCGCAGAATACGGTGCAGGCCGTGTTTGATGATCCTGCCATCGAGAAAAAACCTGAAGTTACCCAGGATACGGTCAACACCGTGAAGCAGGACGCGGCCAAGGAAGCTGAACTGGCCAAGAAACTCACGAACCCTGCCATCCGCATTGCCAAGACTACCATCAAAGTAGCGGGTCAGGACCGGGTGATTGATACGACTCAGGAAGTGGGCCTTCTGCCCAACGAGCCCCACAACGTGGGTTCCTTTGCCTTTGAAATCGGCTTTACCCAGGATGGTCTGGATACCATTGCAGACACCAAGTCCAGAACCTGGACCAATGCTTCTGTGATCATGGAAGCCAAGAACAAGGCTGCTGGCAGCAAGCAGAACATCAAAGCCGTGGTTTCCGGCGTTACGGTGAAAGTAGACAGGGCAGGCACTGTTCCCACGGTGACCCTCACCTATGGCGCAGCCACCAAGCTGACCATCACCGGCACCTATGCCAGTGGTGAAGCCATCAACAAGGTTGAGATTCAGGACACCAATCCCCAGGCCAATGCCATTGTAAAGGCGGAAGGCAAGAACGTAACTGTGGATATCGCAGGGCTTAAGGAAAAAATCGCCAAGGTGGACGCTACGCTGGACCAGAAAATCCGTGGCATCACCTTCAGCAAGGATGATGCTTATGAACTGAAGTTCAGCGTGACTTCAGGAACGGAAGCTGGCCTGCTGCAGGCTCAGACCGTGAATGTGAAGATTCAGTAATTGCAGAAACCAGAGGGAAAAGGATTGTGCCTGATAACCATCGGACCTTCTTCTGGAATGGGCTGATCTGAGATATGGAATCCGTAAGCAGGTTTTGTTTCAGGCACTGCCTTTCCTGCTCCCTTGAGTAAGTCATCGGGCCGCTCTCCTTTGTGTGGGAGCGGCCCGTTTCATTAATTTTTCGGACGGGCATGGGGCTGTGGATGGGAAAACGGTATGTGTGGGGCCTTTTTTTTGTACTGCTGCTGGGCCCGGCGGTTTCGGCGTTTGGGGATCTGGGCGGTGAGGGTTTTCGTAACGTGGGAGAGTGGCAGGAGGCGCGCTGGAAGATAACAGCAGGTGCGCGGGGGATCACGGATTCTCTGGATGTTCTGAATCTGCGGGACACAGATGTGGGAAACCGCCATTCCATTGATCCCGGTGACCTCCAGGGTGCGGGGCTTCGGATCAGTCGTCTCCTGGGGCCGAATGCGCGGGTCCAGCTTTCCCTTGGGCATGATGTCCTGGACTATGGCTTTGAAGACCTCAAGGTGTTTCAGGCGAGTGGCTCCGGCCACTGGCGACCCTTTTCATGGATGCAGGTATGGGCGGGATTGCGGAGCAGCATGGCCGCAGATATGACATACACAACGCCTGATGCCGTGAATGCCATGCTGGGCCGGTTTAAGGTACGGGATAAGGTGGACTGGGATGATGAGGATGTGCGCTTTATCCGAACAAGCGGCACCATGACCATCACGGTTTTTGTTCCCAGGGAAGGAAGGCCGGATCCGAAGATTGCGCTGGAGGATCTTTCGGATCGTACCCTGTTTGCGGGTATGGTGCTGGGAGCTCCCATCGGTATTCTGACCCCTTCGGTTTTTGTGGAAGTGGGACGAACGGATATTACCACCCGGCTGAGTACAACCCTGGATGTTTACGCAGATGCGGTGGACAGAAAACTGCCTGTGAAGTTTCCTCTTTCCCTGGATCGGGATGAAAATTATCTGGAGGCGGGGGTTTCCTGCGCTCTTCGTCTGGGCTCATCCTGGCGGCTTCTTGCGGAATACAGCGAAATCCAGATTGACCGGGATAAGGGGCTCGACAGCCAGGAGAAAAACCAGATACTTTCCTCCGCCCTGTTCTGGCGTTTTTCTGAAAAAATGGAGCTTCACCTGGGAGCGCGGTATTTTGAACGCCAGCTGAACGGTGTGCTTCCCTTTCTTTACAATACCTACAGCCAGAGTACCTTTCGCCACAGCTATGGCCTGATTTATGGCGGGGTTTCCTTTTTCTGGGATGGCTTCTGAGGGAAAGTGTTGTCCATAACCACTTGAAAGGTTGTTTTGTTTTTGGTAATGAATTTTCGATATTTTTTATGAAAATCATTTCCATAAACGCCACCTGCGACATGTGAGGATTGTGCTTGAATGCTACATAAACGGATTTTCTGGAT
>NZ_JAVETM010000102.1:0-3449 GCF_034006065.1 Desulfobotulus sp.
TGCCCGTCCAGCGGATGGGCTTCACATCCACAAATAAAAAAGCCATGAGCGCACCAATGGTGGTGAGGGCCGTAAAGGCCATGGGCCATCCCGTTTCCGCGACAGCATGACGCACAGCCCCTTTGCGGTCTCCCGTGCGATAAAGTTCCCGGTAAAAAAAGCGGAAAAGATGGATGGCATAACCAATGGATACGGCCACCCCCATATACACCGGAACCAGCACCATGGAAGGGTCCATGGTCACCCCCATCCAGCCCTCAACGCCAAAAACCACAAGAATGGCAAGCACCGCTGTCACAATGGGATAAAAAACCCCGGCAAGGGTGCGCAGGGCAATGCCAAGAACAAGGGCTGTCACCATGATGGACAGCATCATGTTCCGGACCGTTTCCTTTTTAAAAAATGCGGTTTTATCCGCACTGATCACGGGCATGCCACTGGCCATGGGCGTAAGCATGGCAAACTCCGGCCGGTTGACAATGGAAAGGGCTTTTTCTCCAATGGCCATATCCATGCCGTTTCCATGCTCATCCCGCAGTCCTTCGGCATAGGGCTTCAGGCGCAACAGCACCCATGCTTCCTTTGCATCTTCGGACACAAGCCTTCCGGCAATCATGGGGCGGGCAAGCCCTTTTTCCTTCAGTGCTTCCAGAAGAGTGGTATCCCCCGGTACGGGGTCGGGAATCAGCTGCCCCACATGGATGCCGAAGTCATCTCCTTCGGTAAATTCCATATCCGCAATGGAAAGAACGGCATCCGCATAGGGCACCTCCCTTTCTAGCGCCCTGCCAAGGGCGCGGATACGGGTCAGGATTTCCGCATCAAAAATATTGTCTGCGCTCACCAGTACGGCCACATACTCGTTGTTGCCGAATATCTCCTTAAAGGCCTCTTCGCTCTTTCGCATGGGGTCATCCTCCATGAACCAGTTTTCCGAAGAGGTGTCGAGACCGATGCGCGGCAAACCCGCCATACCGAAGCCCAGCAGAACCGCAAAAAAAAGAATCACAGCCCAGCGCCAGCGCAAAAGGTACCGGGCCAGCCTGTCAAAAATCCTGTGCATGAATTCGGACTGCATCATGACCTGCTCCCTTGTTTTAATATGATACTCCGTCAACACAACCTTTACGGATCTCTACGCCATGGGCTGACCGTAAGGGATGCCCATCTGAAAAAACACGGCCCTCACCAGTCCATGGAAATTTTCCACCACAGCTGAGAATGATCCCTGTAAGGGGCAAAGCGTTTTCCCTGCCCCTCAAAGAGATGCAGCCCCAGCGCAAGGCGCACCCCATCCCGGATTTCCCAGTCCAGAACCGTTCTTGCGTACACATCGGAATCCGATGGATCATAATAGACAAAGCCAGAAAGCTTCAGCCTTTCCCGAAACAGCTTCTGCTCCGCATTCAGGGTGAAAAGGGAAGAGAAGGCTTTCTGCTCCATGGAGGCAGTGGCCCCCGGAACCCAGTCCCCCATGGCCTGAAATCCCAGAGTTCTGCTACCGGACAGGGTGAGGTCACAGCCCGCCAGCACCATCCAGCGATCCCGCTCCACCGCCAGCCCCCCATCCCCGCTGTTCCACCACCACCCGTCAAACCAGGCCGTTTCCAGCCGCCACACCGCATCCCCCGCGGGAAAGGCCGCATCGGCCCCCAGCATCAGGGTTCTGGGATACGATTTTCTCTCCGTCTCCTTGATCACAGCCGTTTCCATGGGTGCCGAAAGGGCATACAGTGAAAAATCAAAGGCCGAGGCATAGTGGCCGAGGCGAAGCCCCAGACTCATGGCATCCAGACCATCGGGCTTTTCTTCCTCAGGGCCAGTCCCCGCACCCAGCCACCATGGAGAATCTTTTCCGGGGTATTTTCCCCCATGGAAACGCGGTATCCAGATGAACTCCAGCTCTCCGTTTTCCAGCCATCGGCTGGCGCGAAGGCTGTCCACCCCCAGCCGGATTTCCTCCAGCTCCCGTGTTACGGACTCCCGGCTGTCCACCGGCGAAAGCCGATCCACAATGCGCACCCCGTCGGCCCGGCCCCAGATGAGAATCTGCCGCCCTGCCCTCGCCTCCCAACCCTGGGAGCGGAAGGTGACATACCCTTCCCGCACACGCAGATCAGAGTCATCGGGAATCCGGAAGTTTTCCACAGCTTCCAGGGTAAGCAGTCCGTCCAGGGATTCCCCCAGCCAGCCGGAAGTCAAAGAAAGCATGGCCCTGGACGTCACCACTTCCGAACAATCCGAAAGCCGCACCCCATGCACCCATTCCCCATGGGCCTCGGGCCTGCGCCACTCAAAGGCAGAAACCGGCTGTAGCCTGAAAAAAAGAAGCCCTGAAAGGGCTGTCAGCCCCCACAGCAGCAAGACGATACTTCGCTTCATGGCTGAACCTGACGCAGCCGGGCCGGAGAGAAAATTTCCGGATCCATGTCTGTGTCATAGCTCGTTTCCCGGTTTTCCATGATGGTTCTGTGCCTGCGCACCGTATCGTTCATCTCAGAATGAAGCACGGTCCAGAAGCCCTGCACCTTTTCCGCCTTCAGCACGCGAAAGACCTTCAGCAGCCCGTCTCTGTCGTAGTATTCCGCCTTCACAACAAGGTCAGCGTCCTTTCGCACCCAGTAGCGCACCTTTTCATAGGCAGGATCTTCCTCAACAGACCGGGACAGCACCACCCAGCAGGCCAGCCCATCCAGCTCCTCGACCCCTTCCAGGATGTGGGTATCCTGATCCACATGGCGCTTTCCCATGTCATCATAGGAAAAATCCGATCCCATGAACCGCTCCCGCCGGGCGGCTCCGCTGATACGGCGAATGCGGCGCAGGGCAGGCATCCAGAGCCACTTGTCGTCTTCCTTATCCAGTTCATGGTAGTCATAGGATAAAAAAGCCGTGCCCCGCACATCACCGGGCTGCAGAAACACCATGAGCGTACGGACATCCCGTCCTTCATCCATGGACCGGCTTCGCATTTCCCGAACCCTGCGGCTGCCCCGGCTGTCTTCCAGGGTCATGGTCAGAATGGCACTGCGGTTATCCCCATTGGGCCTTTCATCCACCCGCACCATCACATCCCTTCCCGTAAGCTCCGCCCCTTCCGCATGTACGCGAAAGGGCAAAGCCAGCATGAATATTCCCAGCACCATCCAGCCATATCTCATCCCAAACCTCCTTTTATCTTACTTCTACCCCCACAGCCCCTGCTTCCGCCGCCCCGTTCAGGAAAGGCACTGCCCGAATCCGGAAAAAAAACGGCTTGCTCATTTTGCTGGCGGGACTTTCTGCGGGGTAAAATGTCTGTTTTTGTCCACAATGCCACATTCCTGCCTTTAAAACTGTTTTTGGAGTAATGAAAATCCTTATAAAGAGCTAGCCCGCCATTACTTTTATGATGGACGCTGGATTACCGTATGTGGGAAAAAGCAGGCAGCTGAAACAAGGGGGGGGGT
>NZ_JAVETM010000045.1:0-23111 GCF_034006065.1 Desulfobotulus sp.
GGGCATGTGCGGCCGCTGCAACATCGGTAAAGAGCTGGTGTGCAAGGATGGTCCCGTCTTCACCCTGGATCAGCTCAATCAGATGCCCAAGGAATACTGATATTTAAAAGATGGGGCAAAGGGGGCCGCTTTGTCGCGGTTCCTCGCCCCTTCTGGTATTTTTAAAAAAGGCCGATGTTCCCGGATCTGAGGGCGTCGGCCTTTGGGTTTTTATGGGAGCAGACTCTCTGGCGGAGAGAGAAGGCGGGTTAAAGGGGCTTGGGCGATGGGAAAAAACCCGTCTTATATTTCCGGAATCCTTGTGATATACCTTCAGGTCAGATGGCGTTGGGGTTGGGGCGAATGAGGACGGATAGGGCACGCATGGCATGGGGTCCGCTATGTCCTTTTACCATCAACCGAGGTGTTGTGGTCAACACAAGCACAGGAGGTCAGGATGAAACGTATTGTGAACGCAGACCCTTACGGAAAAGTCGCGCTTCAGGGGTATGATCCGGTAACCTTCCACACCCTGGGAAAGGCGGTGAAGGGGGATCCCTACATATCCGCCAAGCATGGGGAACATATCTATTTTTTTGCCTCTGAGGCCAACAAGGAGGTTTTCACCGCCCATGCGGAAAAATATCTGCCCGCTTACGGAGGTTACTGCGCCTATGGGGTGACCCTGGGCGTATTGGCACCCGTGGAAATGGAAACCTGGGAGCTTGTGAACGGCCGTCTTGTACTCCAGTACAGCCTGGAGATCAGGAAAAAATTCAATGAAAACAAAGAAGCCAACCTTGCAAAGGCAGATGAAGGGTGGGCGAAAATAACAGAACGGCTGGCAGGTCAGTAATCAGGATTTCCGAGGGTTCTGATGGTGAAAATTTTAAAAAAAAGTAAAGGGTAGGGCTAAAAAAGGAGAAATCCAGGCCGTTTTTCCGGGGGTATGCGGAAAAACGGCCTTTTGCTGCGGGAAAAAGCAGACAGGGTTCAGCCATTCATGAGGTTCTGCCAGAATCCCATCCAGCGGTATCCATGGAGTACGGCGGGAATCATGGGAGAGGGAATCCCCTTGAACACGCTTTGACGCAGGAGGGTATTGAGAATGGCTCGGCCTGAAGGAAAATAGCCCTTGCGGACCTGACCCTGTATGCTGCTTTCCAGCAGATAAGGGCCTTTGGGATAGGTCGGAAAGGTTTCAAAGGTCTGGGCGGCTTTTTTGGCATTTTCGCGGATACGGCGGTGGATATTGGCCATTTCCTTTGAGCCGATGGCGCGTTTGGGGATTTCAACGGCCTGAGTCCAGGGCATATTGGCGGAGATGCGTTTGCAGGCCGTGTGGTCTGCTGTGACCATGGCCACGGGGATGCCCGCTTCTGTGAGAACGGCGGACATGATTTCCACCTCCGTCACCGCACGGGTGTCCAGGCGAACCCAATCGATGTCCCTGTGAAAGATATGGGGGCTGAAGGCTTCGGGCTGGTCCGGAGCCCCATGCCAACCCACCATCAGGGCAAGGTCTGCTTCCGGGATTTCACCCAGAAGGGGGACGGGATACCAATGATGACCCTGATGAAGAACCAGGCCTTCTGAGGGAAGAAGGTTAGGCAGGAGATTGAAGCCTGTACCATGCATGTCCCGGATATGGATGGTTTCCACGCCCGCATCCTTGAGACCCGCCACCGCTGCGCTGACATCTGCGGTGATGAGGTGGCGGGCTTCCCGCCATTCTGGGGTCAGGGGTTTGCACTGGGCTTTTTCAAAAACACCGGCAATGCCTTCAATATCTGCGAGAATCAGGGCGGTCCTGGGGGATGGGATCATGGGACATCTCCTTTCCGGTTGAGGGGATGGTGGGGAGGGGTAATGGGGTCCGGCGGTTCGATGTGAATGACCACATCTTCCATATGGCTGTTGTAACGCATGAGGAGCTTACGAACATCTTCTGCAATTTTGTGGGCTTCCCGTACCGTAAGATCGCCGTCCACCACCAGGTGGATATCGGCAAAAATCCGGGTGCCAAGAAAGCGGGTTCGGATATGATGGGCATCCAGTACAGCCGGATGGGCGCAGGCCTGGTCTGCGATGCGGCGGCAGATTTCCGGAGAAGCGCCGGTGGCCATGAGTTCCCGGAGATTGGGCCAGAGGATGCGGGTGGCGGCCTGGGCAATGAAAACCGCCACCACAAGGGCTCCGATGCTGTCCAGAAAAAGGAGCTTTGGAAATAAAATGGCCGCAGAAACAGCAAGGAAGGCCGGTATGGAGCTTAAGGCGTCAATGCGGTGATGCCAGGCGTTGGCAATGACCGCAGGACTGCCCAGGCTATGGCCGACCTGATGGGTCCATCGGTAGAGCCCTTCTTTGATAAAAATGGAAAAGGCTGCGGCATAGGCGGCCAGGGGAAGGGGTTGGCAGCGATGCCCTGAAAGGAGATTCTGGGTGGCTTCCACGCCAATGCCTATGCCCGCAAGGAAGAGAAGGCCGCCGATGAAAAGGGTGACCAGGGTTTCCATGCGGTGGTGCCCATAGGGATGGTCCGCATCCGGAGGCCGGGTCCAGATGGCGGCTCCGGCAATGACGGCAAGGTCGGTGATGGCGTCCGTTGCCGAATGCACGGCATCGGCCATGAGGGCCTCGCTGTTTCCCCACCAGCCTGCGCTGTATTTGACAGCCACAAGAATGAGGTTGACCAGAAGTCCGATGAGGGTAACAGAACGGATGCGTCTGAAAGAATCCTGGCTCATGCTTTTTTGTCAGCCTCCGGCCTTTTTTACTCTGTATCCTTTTTCAGTGAGGCAGGAAAGGATGCTTTCCCTGTGGTCCCCCTGGATTTCGATGGTCCCATCTTTCACCGTACCGCCGCTTCCGCAACGCTGTTTCAGTTCTTTGGCCAGGGTGGTGATGGCCGCATGGGGAAGGCCGGTTACCAGGGTCACGCCCTTGCCCTTGCGTCCTTTGGTTTCCCGGCTGACCCGGACGATCCCGTCTCCGGGCGGAGAGGGTTTGGATTTTTTACAGATGCAGTTTTTCTCCGGACTCTGGCAGGCTGGACAAACGCGGCCGAATTCTGAAGAATATACAAGGGGATGGTCAGGGTCTTTTTTTGTCATGATTCTGTCTTCTGGTCCGGGTGGTTTGTCAGGATTTGCAAGGGCAAAAGGTTCGGAAGGCGCAACGGTTGCGGGTTTTAAGGGTGGCATGGAGGGCAAACGACAATTCCTGCACCCAAAACCCTGAACAATGATAGCCCATCCATGGGGGAATTTCCATGGAGGAGGTGAAGAGAAATGGCAAGTCTTGTTTGGCTCCGGAACGGGGAGGGCGTATGGACGCCCTCGGGTGCTTGCGAAAACCTTTCAGAAGACAGGGAATTCTGGCGGATTTATCACCAATCTTTTCCTGCGGAGGAAAAGGAGCCGGACGAGGTGATCCTTGCCACGGCGGCGGACCCCCTGGGGCTTGTTCTGGTGTTCCGGCGGATTCCCTTCCCTGGCAGCGGGGCCCAGACGGTGGGGCTTTGCACATTGCAGTATCTGCCAGGCATTGACGCGGCTTTTCTCGTATATCTTGCCGTGAATCCGGAGATCCGGGGAAAGGGCCTGGGCTCCGGTGTGCTGGCTGTGGCCATGGATGACAGGGCCTTTGAAATTTCAGGTCTTTTGAGTCCGAAACACCGATTGCTTGAGGTGGAGAATCCGGACCTTGCATCAACGGAGCAGGATCGCCGCATCCGGGAAAAGCGGCTGGCTTTTTTTGCCAGGGCGAATCTTAGCCCCCTGTATTCGGGGTATGTGCAACCTCCTTTGCAGGCAGACACGCCTCCTCTTTCCATGCTTCTCCTTTCCCAGAAGGAGAGTCCACCGGACGTGGCCCTGGCCGTTGCGGCCATTTACAGGGAAAAGTACCAGCGGGTGAACGGCCTGGATGCCAAGGGTCTTGACCTGTTGTACCGCCGGTCCTTTGACGGGAAAATGCCATGAAGACAAAAAGAGAAAAAGAAAAAAGCCCTCAGGCAGGGGATCTCTGGATGGATGCCCATGCTGTGATGAATGGACTCAAAGGCCTTGGGGATGCCACCTTGGCCCAGGGCCTTCTTCGGTTTTTCAAAACCGGTCCCGGCGAATACGGCGAAGGGGATCGGTTTCTCGGAATACGGGTTCCGGTTCTGCGCAGGCATCTTGTTCTTTGCAAGGTTTTGCCTGATGCGGATATTCCCTTGCTCCTCGCCTCTCCTTGGCACGAAGTGCGGATGTTCGCCTTGCTTTTGTGGGTGGAACGTTACAAGCACGGAGATGCCAGGCTCAGGGAAGCTATTTTTAACGCCTACCTTGCCCACACAAAACGGGTTAACAACTGGGACCTCGTGGATCTTTCCGCGCCCGTGCTGGTGGGCTGGCATCTTGAACACGGAAACCGGGAGATCCTTTACCGCCTGGCGTCCTCCACGCTTCTCTGGGATCGCCGCATTGCCCTTGTGTCCACCCTGACGCGGATTCGTAAGGGGGATTTTGAAGACGCCCTTAACCTTGCAGCTTTGGCAGCTGAGGACAGGGAGCCCCTGATGCACAAGGCCGCAGGGTGGATGCTTAGGGAAGTGGGCAAAAAGGATCGCAGGGTTTTGGAAGCTTTTCTTGGGCCTGCGTGCAGAACTCTTCCCAGGGTTCTGCTTCGATACAGCATCGAGCATTTTTCCCCAGAAGAGCGCAAGGCGTATCTTTCCGGAAATCCACCTTGCAGGATTTAATAAAAGGCCTTTTCCACGGGGGTGTAGTCAAGGCCGAAGGCTTCGGCAACCCCCTTGCAGGTAATGTGGCCCCGGACGATATTGAGTCCTTTCTGCATGCCCGGAGTTTCCCGAGCCGCCTCCAGAAGCCCGCCGTTGGCAATGGCCAAAGCATAGGGGAGGGTGGCGTTGGTGAGGGCCATGGTGGAGGTGATGGGCACAGCGCCGGGCATGTTGGACACGCAGTAATGGAGTACGCCTTCCACCTCATAGACAGGATCATCATGGGTGGTGGGTTTGGAGGTTTCAAAGCATCCGCCTTGGTCAATGGCCACATCCACCACCACAGCGCCGGTTTTCATGGTCCGGATCATTTCCCGTGAAACAAGCTTGGGCGCTTTGGCCCCAGGAAGCAGGACCGCGCCGATCACAGCGTCCGCAGTGGAGATTTTCTCGCGGATAAGGGCGGGGGAGGCCATGAGGGGGATGCAGTTTTTGGGCATGATGGCGGAAAGGTAACGGAGTCTTTCAAGATTATTTTCAAGAAGATAAACCTGAGCGCCGAGGCCCGTGGCCATCAGGGCGGCCTGGGTTCCCACAGTTCCTCCCCCCAGAATGAGCACGGTGGCCGGGGCCACACCGGTGACACCGCCAAGGAGAATACCCCGTCCTCCCTGGGTGCGCTCCAGATATTTGGCGGCTTCCTGCACAGCCATACGGCCCGCCACCTCGCTCATGGGAGTGAGCAGGGGGAGTCTTCCTGCGCTGTCTTCGATGGTTTCATAGGCAAGGGCGATGCCCCGGCTCTGGGCAAAGGCCTGGACAAGTCCTTCATAGGCGGCGAAGTGAAAATAGGTGAATACGATCTGATCTTCCCGGATAAGCCCATATTCCGAAGGCTGGGGCTCTTTCACGTGCATGACCATTTCCGCATCCGCGTAGATGGCTTCGGGGCTGGCCAGCACCTGAGCGCCCGCACGGGTATAGGTCTCGTCATCAAAACCTGAAGCCCGACCCGCAGACTGTTCCACGCAAACGGTATGACCGTTTGCGACCATCACCTCCACCCCGGCAGGCGTCATGGCAACGCGGTTTTCCTGTTCCTTGATTTCCTTGAGAATGCCAATGATCATAACGTATCAACCTTCCTGACAGCCTGGTCTTCTGCCCTGAAAACGTGGGAAAAATGCGGATGCGGATTTTTTATGTACCACCGGGTGCGGCGGGGACGCAACGTGCAAATCAAAAAAATGGAAAAAGGCCCTCTTGAGCAGAAGGCCTTCGCGTTTTTTACAGGTTTTCAAGGGTTAATTGCCGAAGTACTTGCTGAAAATCTCCTTGTACTGGGGGGTGGCCTTGAATTTTTTCAGTTCTGCGGAAAAACGGTCCACAAGATCCTTTTCCACGGTATTTTTGCTGAACACGGCGTAAAGGGATGTCACTTCAAGGGGCTTGGGTAAGGGGACGATCTTGCCGGAAAGCCCCATCTGCTGAAGGAGGTAAAGGCCATTGCCGTAATCCATCACCGTGCAGTCAATCCTGCCAGCCATGAGTTTCTGGATATTGAAATCATCGTTTGTGACTTCCTCAAAGTTTTTTTCTGCCCGCATGAAATCCCAGAGTTCCGGGGTGTAGGTATAACCCCGCACCACACCGATTTTTTTGCCCTTGAGGTCCTTTAAGTCATTGAAGCGGATTTTTCCCTCATCCTCCTTGCGGATGAAAAAGGACCAGGAGGAGTCCATGAGGGATTCTGTGGCGTAATGGGTCACCTCCGCCCTTTTTGCGCTGTAGGTGGCGGTGTAGAGCAAATCCGCAGCCCCATCAATGACCATGCGCTCGGACCTGGCCCAGGGGTGCTGGGTAATGCGGCCGTCAATGCCCACGTTCATGTTTGTAAGAACCGCAGTAATCACTTCCGTTGCAAAGCCTGAAACATACTCGTTTCCTGGGGTTCCTGCCTTGAATTCATAGGGAGGCCACTCATCCGTGACGATTTTGAGGTTCTTGGCCGTGGCCGCAGTCAGGCCGGAAATGCAGAAAAGGAGAAAAAGAAAGACAAACATGCGTTTCATGGAAAACCTCCGATGCATAGGGTGGAAAGAAGGGCGTCCATGGGAAGGGAGGCCCGGATGGGCAGGGGGATATTCTGAAGGTCGGACAGGAGCGAAGGCGAGTGCCTGATGGAAGGATTTTTCTATGAACGCTGTTTTTTGTCAAATAAAAAAAAGGCCTGGCCCTGCACGGGGTCCAGGCGGTCTTTCCAAGGCCTGTGCAGGGCGGGTCCAGAGCCGCCCCAGGCCAGGGGGAATCAGTTTTTCTTCTTTTTCTTTTTTTTCGCGTCAAAGGCTTCCTGGCTGGCAATGAGCTCTTCCAGGGATTTTTCCTGGGAAAAGAGCAGGGTCTGGGCATAAACGCCCTTATCCATTGAAAGCCTGGAAACGGGTTTGCCGATCAGGCTTTCAATGGCCTTAAGCATGTCTTGTTCTTCTGTGCTGCAAAAGGAGATGGCAAGCCCTTTGTTAAGGCCTCTGCCCGTGCGGCCCACCCGGTGCACGTAGTTTTCCGCCACATCGGGAAGGTCATAGTTGATGACCACCTGAACGTCTGGGATATCAATTCCCCGGGCGGACACGTCCGTTGCGATGAGCATGCGGCATCGGCCTGTCTTAAAGGCCTGCATGGTGGCCAGGCGTTCTTCCTGGTCTTTATCCCCGTGGATGAAGAGGGTGGGAATGTCCACCCTGTCCATGGCTTTGGCCACCCGCTCGGCCCGGACTTTTGTGCGGACAAAAACCATGATTTTGTCTTTGGGGTGTTCTTTCACATAGCGCTCCAGGAAAAAGCGTTTGTCGTCCATCTCCACAAAGATCACATGGTGGGAAACATTTTTTGAGACCGGGTCTTCCGGTGAAAGCTGGATGCGGATGGCCGAGCTTTTAACCTGGGAAAAGGCCAGTTTCTTGATTTCAGGATTGATGGTGGCGGAAAAAAAGAGGGTCTGGTGTTTCTGGGGAAGTTTTTTCTTGATGGCCTCAATGTCCTCGATAAAGCCCAGGTCCAGCATGCGGTCCGCCTCATCCAGTACCAGGATGCGGATGCGCTCTAAGCGGAGAAAACCCTGTTTGATCAGATCAAACATGCGGCCGGGCGTGGCCACGAGAATATCCAGACCCTCCTGGAGTTTTTTGACCTGGGCATCCTGTTCCACGCCGCCGTACAGGGCAAAGGTTTTTACCTTGGTATGACGGGATAGTTTTGCAAAGACTTCGCCGATCTGGGCGGCCAGCTCCCGGGTGGGGACCAGCACAAGGCAGCGGATGCCATAGCTGCGTTTGCTGCTTTTTTCCCTGTGTATGCGGTCAATGATGGGAATGGCGAAGGCTGCGGTTTTGCCCGTTCCTGTCTGGGCGATGGCCAGCACGTCTTCTCCCTTCTGAATGGAAGGGATGGCCTTGAACTGGATGTCTGTGGGTCTTTTGAAACCCAGGGATTCCAGGTTGGCTTTGATGGCGTCGGATATGAAGTATTGCTCAAATTTCATGGTCTGTCCTTGGGGTGCATGGCAAAGGCGTGGTGGCAAAGGAGCGTTTGGCTCCTGGAAAGAGGGGATGCCATTTTAAGACTCCGATGACAAGGTTTTTATCCTTAAGATTTTTTTGCCGGCGCTTTCAGGCGCTGCCAGGCTTCAGGCATCCGGCGAAGGTGCGACAAGGGGCAGGCGAATGCAGAAACAGCTTCCCCTGCCAGGGCCGCTGGACAATGAAACCTCCCCTCCCAGGAGTCCGTGAACCAGGTTAAAGACAATGTGCAGCCCCAGCCCAGAGCCTCCCTGACCGAGTTTGGTGGTGAAAAAGGGATCAAAAACCCGCTTCTGATGTACTTCTGGAATTCCGCAGCCATTGTCTTCAACACAGAGCCGAACCCATTGCGGATTCTCTGCTGCGGCATGGATATGAAGCAGGCCCGGTTTTTTCCCATCAAAGGCATGGACCAGGGCGTTGGTGATGAGGTTCATTAATACCTGTCCCAGGGGGCCGGGGTAGGAATCCATGACAAGGCCTTCGGAGATTGCCTCATGCAGGAGATGGGGGGTTTTCCGGAGGGAGGGGCCCATGGTGAGGAGGATTTCCGCCACCAGGGCTTTAAGCTCAAAGCTGCGGCGCTGGTAACTGGACTGATCTACGGCGACCTGCTTGAAGCTTAAAACCAGGTCCGCAGCCCTATCGAGGTTGCGGGTAAGAAGATCCGCCGCATCGTTCACGGTTTCTGTAAATCGCCTGAGATCCGACCGGGTAAGCCCTGTATCCATTTTTTCGGCAAACTGGCGGCGGGTTTCACTGAGGGTGCTGGCCACGGTAATGGCATTGCCGATGGGCGTGTTAAGCTCATGGGCAATGCCTGCCACAAGGGCCCCAAGGGCGGAAAGCTTTTCCGCCTGCAAAAGTTTTTCCTGGGTTTTTTTCAGGTTTTCCAGGGCCGCATGAAGATCCTGGGTGCGCTCCTGTACCCGGTTTTCCAGGGTGAGGTTCAGCTCCGCAAGGCGGCTGCGCTCCTGGGCAAGGGCCAACTCCGCCTTTTTCCTCTGGCTGATATCAACCCCGGAAACGAGTATCTGAAGAAGGCCTTCAATCCGTATGGGCGTGGTGGTGACCAAAACGGTGAGACTTTCCCCGCTGGCCGTGGTCTGGATGGCCTCAAAGGCGTCTTCCACCCCAGAGGCGGCGCGTTCCAGGGCAAGGGCCAGCCTTTCCCGGTCCTGTGACTGATTCCACCAGGGAGTCTGGGCGATGGGCATGCCTTTTACGGTTTCCGCTTCCATGTCCATGGCGTCCAGGGCGCGTTGGTTGGCCAACTCCACAAAGCCTTCGGGAGAGACAAGGCCTGCCTGAAAGTAGCCATGGTCAAAAATCAGGCGAAAGCGGGCTTCGCTTTTTCGGATTTCACGGACCAGGGCATTAAAGGAGGCGACCAGGCTGTCAAGCTCATCATAGCTCTGGCCTTTGGGAATCCCGAGCAATCCTTCCTGGCCCTTGGCAAGCTGGTCCGCCTGACGGGAGAGGGCGTTGAGGGGGGCGGCCACCTGGCGCAGAAGGAGGTAGAGAAGCAGAAGAAGGGCGAGAACTGTGCTGCCGCCAAAGCTGATCAGAATGGGGGATGCGATGTCGGCGCCCTCTTCGCGGGAAGCAATGGCGAGAATGGCGCAGAGATGGATGGGCTCACCGTAAAGGGAGCGCCGTGCATAGTAGTAAGGCCCTTCTTTTTTTTCCTTGAAAGGTGTTGGGGCCAGGGAGGGCCAGGGGATATCACCTTCCATGACCGCAGACAGGATGTGCTGATCCTGTATCAGGGCGAGCCCCTGAAGCCGGGCCTGCCTGCGCCAGCCTTCGAGAAGTACGGGGTTTTCTGAAAGGCGGATGCCGCCCGTGAGCAGGGCCATGACCCTGCCTGTCACAGGATCAAGCAGGCCCGTTGTGTGGATGAGGTGGTGCTGGGTTTTATCTTCGGAAAAAAGAAGGCTCCAGCCTGCCTCGGTGTTGGCCTGTTTTTCATCGGAAAGGATGCTGTCTGTGGCGTGGTCTGAAAAATCAAGGCTGACGTCGGCCCAGCGGGGCATGGGGGACCTTGAGATGAAAAGGCGTTCCAGGAGCCCGGTTTTATCCTGACGTCGGGTGGCAAGGAGCAGGGCTGTGGCTTCCTCCTGCCTGCCATCGCGTACGGCCTGGAGCAGGCCGGGGTGATGGGCAAGGTCGCGCAGCCGTTCTTCCACCAACTCCTTTTGCAGGCCAAGGAGATGGTGGACGATCTGAACGCTCTGGTCAAAGGTGCGTTCCCGTTCCAGTGCTTTACCTTTTTCCCCAGTGCGTACGGCGAGATAAATGTTGAGAGAACCTGTAATGACCAGGATGAGGCCCACAAGGATCACAAGTTTGTAGGAGATACCGGAAAGACGGGTAAAGGGAGCGGGGATTTTCATGGGCGGTCTCCAGGAAGGCCGGAATAGCGGAAGGCGCGACGGGCCATGGCTGCGATGGTTTCTTCGGACATGGCGGCGTTCACAAGAACCATGTCGCCGGAATAGATGCGGGGAACCTGAGAGCCAAGGCCCCTGGCGTCCAGGGCGATGGCTTCGGCCATGGCCACGGCGCTGTCATCGTTCATGCGCATGACCGTGAGGCTGAGGAGTCCCTGCCGGAGGGCCTGGAGTTCACTTTCGCCTCCGCCCCAGCCGTTGAGAAGAATTTGGTTTTGCAAGCCTTTTTCAAGCAGGGCGTCGGCTGCACCCAGGGCGATATCCGTTGTGGCGGCGTAGATGCGGATGAGATCCGGATGCCGGGCCAGGGCGTCGAGGGTGGCGAGCCTTGCCCGTCTTCGATCAATGCCCGTGTGGAAAACATCCCGAAGCTCGGGTCCATGGCCGGAAACGAGACGGATGAAAACATCTCCCCGGACTTCGCTGAGATAGCCCGGATGGGGATTGAGAACCACATAGGGTCCTGGGGTGCTGCGGGCCTCTTCGGCAAGGAGGCGGGTTCCCTCCATGTGGTCAAACCCGACATAGAGGAAGGGATGGTAGCCGTCCCACCGGCGCAGAGGGGTCGTGATGTTCTGCAAAAGGATCTTGGGTCTGGGCAGGGCGAGGAGGCGTTCGACAATCTTGTAATGTTCCGGCGTGGTGAGCGTATAAACCAGATAATCCGGATCCCGGTGCAGGATCTCCCGGATCTGATCCATATCTTCCCTGGAGATTTCGGGCTGACTGCCCTGGCGGAAGAGGATGTGGAGGGTATGGGGAATCCGCAGTTCCTCCAGGCGCATCTGAAAGGCTCTGACGCTTCTCTGCCAGTAATCGGAGACCTCAAAACCCGGATACACGATGGCGATGCGAAGGGGGGATGCGGGGCCGTCTTTGTCCGGTATGGGAATGGCCGCTTCCTGCACGCGTCGGGAAAAGGCTGTCATTTTCTCCTTTTGCTCCGGATGCGCTTCCATGAAAGCTTCCAGGGTCCAGTAGGCGGAGAGACCCTGGGCCCATACCTGGGGAGAGGGAGGGGAAAAAAACATGGCAGCAAGGGAAAAAAGGACATAAGCCACCCGCTTTTTTCCTGAAGCTGATGGCAGGCGTCCTGGGTTCCTGAAGGGAGAGGGCATGGCGTCCTCCTTATGGTCTTCCCTGCGAAGGGGGCGAGGGGCTTTTCCGGGGATCAGAGCCAGTCTGTGAGGAGAATGCCCATGCCGATGCGGTTGACGGAGGTATTGTAATCCAGAAGACTTTCTCCGTATCCATTAAAATACTGGACATAAAGCTTGAGATGCCCATGGAGGGGGAAGGTCCAGTCCGCCTGAAGGGCACCCTTGTTGCCATTGCCCCTGAGATTGTTGCGGAGCATGAGGGAGAGGGTCTGGTCATCCCGCAGTTTGTAGACAAAGCGGAGATCGCCATAGCCCATGAACTGATGAATGTCCGGATTGTCATCCCCATCCGGATCTTCAGGATATTTTTTCCGGCTTTCGGGGATGCGGTACCAGGGGCGGAGGGAAAAGACAAGGCGATCTCCGCAGCTCCAGATGCTGTTGATGAGGATGCGGTTCCAGCTTCTGGACTTGAAACCGCTTTGTCCGTTGGACTGGTGGTTGAGGGCCAGCACAAGCTGGGAAAGGCGGAAAGGGCCGAAGTGTTTGTCCAGATTATAAGACAAAAGCAGCTCCGGTTCATGGTTGGTTTCGCGGAAGGGGCTGGAGGCGTTTTTGTTGTAGGCCTGCCACCAGGATCGGTTGGTATAGGCAAAGGCAAGGTTGCCCCGGTTGTCCCAGAATTCCCGGAGTATGTTGGCCTTGAGGCTGAGCTGAAAATGTACTTCGGTTTTTTCCACATCCGTGCCGGGCTCGGCAAAGGCCTCGTTGGGCGAACTGTTCCAGGTGACGGGGAGCAGGTAGTTGGTTTTGTGAGGCATCATGGCAAAGGGATTGGAGGCTGTGCGGGTTTCCAGCCAGCGCCGTTGATCAAGCACATTGGCAGGTTCCGGGCCGTCTTCGGTAAGGCCGGGATTTTCCGTATCCTGGGGGGAATCGTCAGACCAGGCGGGGCAGATAAAACAGAGAGAGAAAAGGAAAAGCAGGATACCTTGGGTGAAAGCACGCATGAAAACCTCGATTTCAGGGTGATGGGGAAGAAAGGGCCTTCTGGGCTGAGGCGGTCTCCTGGGGGATCAGGGGAAAGCAGATGCGGAAGACGCTGCCCTTACCCGGGGTGCTGTTCACAAGGATGGCTCCCCCGTGGGAGCGGACCATGCCCAGCACCGCGGAAAGCCCCATCCCCCTTCCCAGGAAATTGGTGGAAAAAAAAGGATCAAAGATTTTTTCAAGATCCGCAGGCTGGATGCCGCAGCCCGTATCCTGGATTTCAAGGCAGGCATAGAAGCCTGGCCTGGGGATGAAATCCAGGGGGAAACGCTGGGTTCCGGGTATTTTTGATCCTGGGATGGTATGGAGGTTGAGGGTGAGGCAGCCCCCTCCTGTCATGGCTTCCTGGGCGTTTAAAACCATTTCCTTCAGGATCTGGCGGATGCCCTGGCAGTCTCCTTGTATGGGAAGTTCGATGTCCGGAAAGTGGCTTTCCATGCGGATGTTTTCCGGGAGTTCGGTTCTGATTTCGGAGAGGGCGATGGCGCAGCAGCGTTTGAGATCCATGGGAGTGTGCTGGGTTTTGGTCTTGCCCGTATAGGTGAGGATGAGGCTGCTGAGGCGGGCGGCCTTTTCAACGGAATCCATAGCGGTTTCAATGGCCTGGATGGCGCTGGGGTTTTCCCGGATGTGAATTTTCGCCATTTCCAGATTTCCCAGAACCGCATGCAGGTGGTTGTTGAATTTGTGGGCAATGGCCGCAGACATGCGCAAAAGGCCTTCGCTTTTGAAAAGCTGGCGGTTGAGGGCTTCGCTTTCCCTGAGGCTCTCCCTGGCCCGGACCAGGGTAAGGTGGGTTTTGATGCGGGCGAGAACCTCTGCTTCGTGAAAGGGTTTGGTGATATAATCCACAGCGCCTGCGGAAAAGGCTTTGAGTTTATCTTCCAGGCGATCCAGGGCACTGATGAAAATCAGGGGGATGTCCCGGGTGCGGGCTTCGGCTTTGATACGGGTGCAAACCTCAAAACCATCCATTCCCGGCATCATGATGTCCATGAGGATGAGGGCGGGCGGTCGGGCGTCCATGGCGCTGAGTGCCATGGGACCATTGCTCACGGGCCTTGCCTCATATCCATGGGCTTTAAGAATTCCCGTGAGAACCCGGAGGTTGTCTGTGTTGTCATCCACAATGAGAATATCCCTTGTCTGGGGCATGGGCTCAAGACCTTTTTCTGGGGTGTGCAACAAGAATCCTTGTCAGGTTTTTTCCCGTGAATCCAGGTGAAAAAGCATACGCTCGTAGGCAAAGTTTTCCGAAAGTTCCCGGAGTGTGGCGGCAAGTCTTTTGTCATGATGGGCCAGGTGAGCGATCAGCTTCTGGATTTTTTCGTATTCCGCCTTTTGGATGGCTTCTTTGAGATCCAGAAGAAGCCGCTCGGGAATGCCGAATCCCATGGGAAGGGGGTGCTCCGGAGGGGGCGTGGGAGCCGGGAGGGTTCCGGAGTCAGAAGACAGGGACGGCACGCAGGGCATTGTACCCGGAATCATGGGCAGGGAAAAGGAAAAGGTGCTGCCTTTTTGGAAGTCGCTTTTTACTTCAAGGCTTCCCTGCATGAGCGTGACGAGGTTTTTGCAGATGGAAAGCCCCAGGCCTGTGCCTCCCGGATCCTTGTGGCTGTCCTGAATACGGCTGAAGGGCTGGAAAAGGAAGGGGATGGCTTGTTTGGGGATGCCGCAGCCCGTATCTTCCACAGAAAAACGGATACGGGGCGGCAGGGTATGGGGTTCGGGCTCCACCCTGAGGAGGATGTGGCCTCTGGATGTGAACTTGAGGGCGTTTTCCAGCAGATTGATGAGGATCTGACGCAGGCGCAGGGAATCCAGGGTAAGATGGCGGGGAAGATGGGGATCCCGGTGGAGGACAAAGCCGAGGCCCCTGGCTTGGGCCTTGGGAAGGAACATGGTCTTCATGTCGGACAAAAGCTTTTCCGTATCCGTTGTTCTTTTTTCAAGGGAGATCCGGCCTGTTTCCAGACTGGCGGTGGTGAGTACCTGGTTGATTAGATGGAGAAGATGCTCGGCGTTGCGGAGAATGGCGGCGAGATGCTGCTGTTGCTCGGTGCTGAGGTAGGGATTTCTTGTCGCAAGACGTGAAAAGCCAATGATGGCATTGAGTGGCGTTCTGAATTCATGGCTCATGCTGGCAAGGAAAAGTCCTTTGGCCTTGCTGGCGGCTTCGGCCTCTTCCTTGGCCCGGAAGAGTTCCTGCATTTTTTCATTCAGGGCATCGTGCATGGTCTTGAGATTATCGGATGTCTGGTTGATGGCGCGGGTAATCTGGCCCAGTTCATCTTCTCCGGAAACGGGAAGCTTTCTGGGAAAATCCCCCCGGCCCATCTCGGCCATGGCGCGACGCCAGAGATCGAGGTGACGGTTGAGGTAGGCAAGAAAGAGGATAAGAACAAGGCAGATGCAGAGGGAGATGGAAAAACTCACCAAAACAATGCGCTGCATGGTGTGTCGGGTCTGATTCTCAATTTCTCTTTCCACCATGGTGATGAGGCCGAGAAGTTTGGTTTCAAACTCCGAGGCAAGGTAGAGGATGGCGGCGTCAACGCTTTTTTTGGCTTCCAGCACGGCATAGTTTCTGGACTGGAGGGCCTGATAAAGGACTCCGTCCCTGGAAGCCTGCGGTTCTTGAAAAAGAAGGGCGATATCCCTGTCTGCGCGATTGAGCCACTGAAGGGTGCTTTGCCAGAAAGCCATGAGGCTCTGGGGGGTGGTTTTCTGGGTTTCGGTTTTCAGCAGCACCTTGAGATGGGGAGAGTCATGGAGCCGATGAAGGGTGTTGTCCAGTCTTTGAACCCCTTTTCTCCATGTATCCAGGCTTTCGTCAAGGGTTTCGGAAATGAGAAGCTCTGTGGTGAGGGCTCTCAGGTTGATAAGGGCGTCCATGGCTTCATCACATACGGCCTGGGCCTGGTCAAGGCCTCGGGCCTGGAAGAGAAAATAGGCCGAAAGGCCTGATATGCCCATGAAACCTGAAAGAACAAGGGTGATGAGCATGGAAAGCCGGGTTTTCAGTTTCATGGTAAAACCTGATTCTGGGCTTTGTATTCCGGCAGGCTGATGAGGTTTTCCATGGTGGTTTCAAGACTTTCCGGATGGAGCATGAATCGGGCGAGAATTTCTGTGACAGGTTCCAGAATGGGGCGGGGCGCAGCCTCCCAGAACCGTAGCTGAATCTGGGGTCTGTCCTGTTCCAGCCTGGAAAGGAGGGCTTTTCTGAATTCCGGCAGATGTCCCTGATCCACGTTGCGGTTGGCGGAAAAGGTAGCGAGGGATTGGGAAAAAAGAAGACTGCCTTCGGTATCCATCCACCAGTCCGCAAGGCTTTCCGCTGTTTTTCGTTGCGGAGCCTGGGCTGCGATGAACAAGGGTCCGGATTCCATCATGAGACTTTTAGAGGCCTGCGGGTTATGGGGCGGCAGAATGAAGACGCCGATATGGTTCCCGTCAACGCCCTGATCCATGAGTACTGCGGAAGGGTACCAGGATCCGCAGAGAACCATGGCAAAGGCTTCTTCTCGCCACAGATGGGCACCATTGGTGAACATGCGGGTGGAAGGCGGGGTGAAATATTCCTTTTCCAGCATGTCTTTCCAGATTTCCATGGCATGCCGCACCCTGGGATCCCGGTAGGGTGCGGCCTGGTCGTGAAGACCGGCATAGAATAAGGGGTCTTCTCCCATGAGAAGCTGGGAGAACCAGATGGTGGCGTACCAGGAGAGCTGGAGAGAGGAAAGAAGGGGAGGGATACCGTTGGCCTTGAGGGTTTCGCAGATTGCAATGAAGGCTTCCCAGGTCTGGGGCGGGCTGAGGCCCAGGCGGTTAAAAATTTCCTTATTGTACCAGATGGGCCAGTATTCCACACTGTAGGGAAAACCGTAGACTCGGCCGTTTTGGGTGTAGCTGTGGCGTATGCTGTCTGGATAATGGGCCTGATGTTTGTCCCAGAGATGGGTGAGATCCGCAACCAGACCTTTTTCCACAAGGTCCAGAACCCGGTTACCAGCCCACCATGTGAAGAATTCCGGTGCTTCCTTTGTGGGCAGATTGGCCCGCATGCGGCTGATAAAAAGATCCGTGGTCTGGGAAGCAAGGGGAACAAAACGATGCCCGGTGGCCTCCTCTGCCCGCAGAGCCTGGATTTCAAAGGCCTGGTGAAATCTGGGAAGACTTCCCTTGTCATGGGCCAGCCTGAGGGGAGGGCTTTCCTTTTGTTCCGGAGTTGGGGAGAACAGGAAAAAAAGAAGGGAGATGAGGAGAAAGAGGGCAAACATGGCGATGCGTTTTGGCATAAGTGACTCCCCGGATTTCTGCTGCATTGTTTTCTGTTTAGGTCAGAATTCAGTTGGCATGCAAGATTTTTTTGAGCTTGTTATGGGAAATCTATTTCGTGCTTTTTCTGTTTCAGGCGGAGGATCTGGCTTTCTGTTGAGGCGGGGAGTCGGGAAAGAACCAGGATTTTTGTGAAAAGGAGAGGGACGATGTTCAGGGTTTTTATCGTTGCAGCAGCCGGTGTTCAGGATCAGCAAGGGTCCCTGGAGCCCCTGGTCCAGGCGGAAGCCCAGGTCCGGGCGGCGGGTCTGAAAGTGGATCATCTTGTGATTGATCCTTTAAGCGCAGGTTGGGATACGCCCCTTGAGCCGGGACATTACCGTTCCGGATGTGGTCCCCTGGAGGCCTTGGCCTGGGCCCATGCCCGTTTGAGGGAGGGGCTGGCAGAGGCCGTTTGGATAGGGGGCGAGGATGCTCTTCGTACGGGGTATACCCGGCAGGAGCGGGAAGGTTGGATGCAGATCTATGGGGAAAAACCTTCCCTGCCCGAAGCCTATACGGAGCTTGCCCGGTATTTCTGCGGGCAACAGGGGGTGGGGCTGGAGACTTTCAGGCAGGTGCGGGATGCAATTTTTGAGAACTGTCGAACTCAGGCCCAGGACGTGAAGGTGGACAGGCGCTGGTTTGAGAACCTGACCCCGCTTTTCCGGGGCGTGGACTGCGCCAATCCCCATGTGGATTACGCAGGGGGGCTGCTGTTGCTTCGTGGGGATCTTTTGGATTGCATCCACGCTGCCATGCCTGCGGTGCGGGTTTTGGGAACAGGTCTTGGCTTTGCTTCGGGGGATGGTCCGGAGCATCTGCGGGAGCTGGCGGCGTATGCCCATCTCGAAGCGGCTGTTCGTGAGGCCAATTTTCAGGCGGGCCTGAATTTTGCCGAGGTTTTCAATGAGGGCCAGGCCCTGATGGAAGCCTACACCTGCTATCCCGTTGTTCCCATGGCTTTTTTGCTCCGAGGAGGTTTTGTCCGGACACTGGAGGAAATTCCCCGGTGGCTGGCGCATCACGCCCTCACCCTGAAAGGGGGGATGAACCTGCACCGGGCGCCCTGGAACCTGCCAGCCTTGAGGGCCCTTGTTGACATGACCCAGGCCCTGCAGCAGCAGCCTTTCCGGATTGGCGGTGTGCATGCCAACGGGGGGCTTGGCTACAGGCAGGGCTTTGCCATTCTCGGATCCCCTGGAAAATGATCCGGAGCGGAAGGGGGGGAAAGGAAGACAGGGATGTTTCCTGTGGTTTTCCTTGTGCTGGCATGGCATTGTTTTCATTCAGGCTGAAAGATATCTTGTCTCCTGATTTTGTAACTATTCAACAAATTTTCCCCCCTCCCTCCGGGAAAGGGGCCAGGGGTGAGGGAAGAAAGCAATAAAAGGTACCTTGCGCATTGGCTTTTTCTAGTGATTTTAAAGGGCTGTCAAAGTCAGAAGGGCTCTGCTGAATAGTTACCTGATTTTTTGATTGGATACCTTATGAGGGAGGGTTTTCATGAAAGGAACGGCCATGGATTTTGAAATTCCGGAAAAACCCCTGCTGGTTACGGGGGCAACGGGTTACATCGGGGGGCGGCTCGTTCCCCTTCTGCTGTCCAGGGGATTTAAGGTGCGGGCCCTTTCCCGGTCTTTGAGAAAAATGCATGCCCGGCCCTGGAGCAATCATCCCCATGTGGAGCTTTTCGCCTGTGACCTCATGGATGGCCCCGCTCTGGAAAAAGCCGCCGAAGGCTGTGCCGGTGCCTGGTATCTGGTGCATTCCATGGAGGGCGAAGGGGGCGATTTTGCGGCAAGGGAAGAAAAAACGGCGCAGAATATGGTGCAGGCTGCGGAAAAAGCCGGTTTGGAACGGATCGTATATCTCAGTGGTCTTGGGGATGAAAAGGATCCCCATCTCAGTTACCACCTGAAAAGCAGACATGCCGTTGCAAGGATACTTTCTTCCGGGAAAACGCCGGTCACCGTTCTCCGGGCGGCCATGGTGCTGGGTTCGGGCAGTGCATCCTTTGAAATTCTGCGTTATCTCGTGGATCGCCTGCCCTTTATGCTGACCCCAAGGTGGATACGAACTTCCTGCCAGCCCATCGGCATACGCAATACCCTGGAATATCTCGTGGGAGCCATGGTGCATCCGGACATGGGCGGAGAGACCTTTGACATCGGCGGCCCGGACGTTCTGAGCTATCAGGATCTGATGCAGCTTTACGCGGAAGAGGCCGGGTTGAAAAAACGGATGATTATCCCCGTTCCTTTTCAGACACCGGGGCTTTCAGCCTTCTGGGTACATCTGGTCTGCCCCCTTCCCGCAGGCATTGCAAAACCCCTTGCGGAGGGGTTGCGAAATCCGGTGGTCTGTGGAGATATGCGCATTGCCGGACTGATTCCCCAGAAGCTTCTTTCCTGCAGGGAAGCCATCCGCGAGGCCATCCGCAAGGTGGCCCAGGAAGAGGTGGAAACCCGCTGGTCCGATGCGGGAAAGCTTCTTCCGCCGGAATGGGTGCAGTGCACGGATCCTTCCTACAGCGGCGGCACCATTCTGGATTGCTGCTACAAGGTAAAAATCCGGGGAAATGCAGAAAATATCTGGCAGAAGGTGGCTTCCATCGGCGGCAAGAATGGCTGGTATTACGGGGATATACTCTGGCGAATCCGGGGACGCTGGGATCAGATCACAGGAGGCGTGGGCCTGCGCCGGGGACGCAGACATCCCGAGGAACTCCTGGTGGGGGATGCCTTAGATTTCTGGCGGGTGCTGGATGTGAAACCCTGCGAACGGCTGCTGCTTCTGGCGGAGATGCGCCTTCCCGGCGAAGCCCTGCTGGAATTCCGCATGAAGGATCTGGGGGATGGTCATTGCGAGTTGCAGCAGATGTCCCGTTTTCTGCCCAAAGGGCTGCTGGGCATTGTGTACTGGTATGCACTCCTGCCTTTTCATCACCTGATTTTCAAAGGAATGCTGGGCCGCATTGCAGAAGCTTCCGGAAAACCCGCAGGCAATGTTCAGGCCTTTTCCTATGACTGGAAAGAGCAGGTGTGTTCCCTGGAGGAATGAGGGCAGTGCGTTTTTTGGGGTGGCGCAGAACTCCTTTTGGTGTGGTTTTCCTCACACGATCGATTCTTGCTTGTTATTCCTTGCCGGTCAGGATCCGGCCGAAGCGCTTGAACAATTCCATCTTGGCTCCATACGCATTGACTGGGGAAGGATCGGAGAGGTCCATACGATTAATGCCTATGAAGACCGTTGTGTCGAGTGCGGGTACGTATGCAAGGAGGGTTGTCGTCCCCGCCCCGTCTCCGCCATGCCAATAAATCGGTCCCCCGTAATCTTCAAGCATGGGATTAATGAACAGGCCATAGCCGTACCATTGTGAGGAAACCGCGTGCGCATGCTTGGCAGTCATCAGATTCACCATTTCGAATGGAACAATCTGACCTGTGAAGAGGGCGCGTCCGAATTCGGCCATATCCCTGGCAGACGATACGCCTGAACCCGCGCACCAGTCCCACGACCGATTCCACCCTGCTGCGTCCTCGATTGTCCCTTGGTCGGGGTCGTAGTAGTAGGCCCGCGCATAAGGCTCCTCCAGAGTACCGGATTTTTCTAAGCGTGAGCGTCGAAGCCTGAGCGGCTGCGCGATCTGTTCGTCATAGAGCTGGGCAACACTCAGGCCTGTCGCGCGCTCAAGAATGGGGCCCAGGACATAATAATTGGAGTTGCTGTAGTGCCAGGGGTCGCCCGGTTTCCCTGGTTGACCACTGCGGATCCATTCATAGATCTGGTTCTCGCTCCACTCTCGATGGAGATCGGCGGACATGGCCTGGGCGAAAGCCTCGCTTTCATTTGAAAAATCATAGAGACCCGCGGTATGCGTGAGTAGCATGTGCAGGGTGATGGCATGGGCATGGGGAAGACCGCTGTTTGGCAAAAGTTCTTCCAGCGTCATGTTCAAATTGAGTGTCCCCAACGCAACCTGTTTCATCACCAATGTCGCCGCCCAAGTTTTGGTAATGCTCGCAATAAGCATCTGGTCGTCCGGTTGCAGCCCCCTTGCGGTGTCCACATCTGCGTATCCGCTGGCGCCGTACCAGGCTTCGTCTCCACGGTAGACAGCGGCGGTTACCCCCGTGATGCCGGTTGTGGCAACGCATTGGCTGAGTGCCTGCTGAAGCTGGCTCTTTGGTAGAGACGAAGGTCCGCTGCTCCCGCAACCGGATATCATTAGCAGTAGCAACAAGATGATGATCGATCGGTACCCATGCTTCAGCATATGAACGCCCCCCCCCTCAGCCATGAATAATATTGTGGAGTTAATGTATGGCAAGGATCGCTGGGATGTCAACGAGATTGGCAGGAGAAATTCAGCCGTCCGGCTTTTTGCGTTGGCTGAAATTATAGTGGATCCAGTTTGTATGAGGATTCGGGATGTGGATTTTGATAAGGGGCGGATTCTGGTTCTCGTTGAAAAGTTGTCCGGTAAGATTCGGTTTTTTCCCTCACCCCCGGCCCCTCTCCCGAAGGAGAGGGGAGGTAAAACCATAAACAATCTGATTCTCTCTTAAAACCTTATTCCTTCTTCCGCATTTCCCTTAGAATCTCCGCCATATGGCAGACCCGCATCCGGGAGGCGTGCTTGTCCATACCGCCGGAAATCTGCATGACGCAGCCGGGGCAGTCCGTTACCACAATGTCCGCTCCCGTGGCCTCAAGGTTGGCCACCTTACGGCGGAGAAGCTGCTCGGACACTTCCGGGAAGTCAACGGAATAGGAACCGGAGAAGCCGCAGCACACATCCTCGTCCGCAGCCGGGATATACTCAAGACCCGCAACCCGCATGAGATCCCTTGGCTCTTCCACCACATCAAGGCCCCGGCAGAGATGACAGGGCGCATGGTAGGCCACCTTCTTGCCGCTCACACGGAAATCCTCCGCCGTCACCTTCAGCACCTTCACCATGAAGGAGGAGAAATCAATGATCTTCTCTTCAAGTTTTTTCACACCTTCAGGCACTGCGTTTTCTTTCTGCAACAGCTTGGGATAATTCTCCTTGATATGGGAGCCGCAGGAGGCACAAAGGGTGAGGATGTAGTCGTATTTGTCTGTGTCCAGGGCTTTCAGGTTCTGTTCGGCCACTTCCTTGGCGGTTTCGTTTTCCGCCATCATGAGAAGGGGCAGGCCGCAGCAGGTCTGCTCCATGGGAAAATCCACCTCAACGCCGTAGCTGGCAAGAAGGGTGACGGCATCTTTTGCCTGCTGGGGATAGATGAAATCCTGGGCACAGCCTGCGAACAGGGCGACCTTCATTTTCGGGTTTTTGACCACGGGCTTGAAGGTGGCCCACTGATCCCGCAGAGGATGCTTGGCCAGAACGGGGATGGTGCGGAAATCGTGCTTGCGGCCAAAGATGGTGGGCAGATGCCGGATCTTCGGGCCGTCGGCAATGGGCGCCTGGGCCATCCATGCATTTTTGAGCAGGGTGTGGAAGAGTTTGCGATTGCCCATGACCCGGGCGAGAAGCCGGTTTCTCAACGGTCGCTTGCCGTCCTCGTCCATCACTTCCCGGTACACCTTTTTAATGAGGTAGGGGAGATCAATCTTTGCGGGGCAGACCACCTTGCAGCTCTGGCAGTTGAGGCAGTTTTTTACGATGGCGCGGGCATTGTCTCTCCCATGGTAGAAGAAGGTGAGGATAAGACCGATGGCGCCGATATACACATGACCGTAGGTGTGACCGCCGAGAATACGGTAGATGGGGCAGACATTGGCGCAGGCCCCGCAGCGGATGCAGCGCAGCACTTCGGAAAACACGGGGTCTTTGGCAAGGGCCAGACGGCCATTGTCGAGAAAGACGATGTGCCGGGTTTTGGCTTCTTTGTCCGATGCGCCGCAGGGG
>NZ_JAVETM010000103.1:0-3378 GCF_034006065.1 Desulfobotulus sp.
CCATGGCCCCGGATCTGGAACAGCGGATCATCGGCATCCGCCCCGGAGAAAAGCTCCATGAGACCATGTGCCCTGCGGACGACTCCCACCTTACCCTGGAGTTTCATGATCATTATGTCATTCGTCCTACTATCATTTTTTCCAACCGCAACAACATGTTTGACGTGAATCTCCTGCGGGAGGAAGGCAAACCCGTGGAGGAAGGTTTTGCCTACAACTCCGCTACCAACCCGCACTTTCTTTCCGTGGAGGAAATCCAGGAATTCAACCATCTGGCGGAACTGGATCATTAAGCATCGCAGCAAAGGAAGACTTCATGCAGCATTACCGTGCAGCCCTCTGCGGCCTTGGCAACATCGCCTGGCGTTTTGACCACGGCTCCACAGGCCCTGTGCGCCTTTCCCACGCAGGGGCTTTTCTTGCCCATACCCGCGTCCGCCTTGTCAGCGGCTTTGATCCGGAAATCCGGGAGCGGAAGGCCTTTACCAAAGCACTGAAACTCCCCGCCTTTGATAGTCTGGAGGCCCTGCTTGCGGAAAAGCCGGATCTTGTCAGCATCTGCTCTCCGGCTCCCTGGCACTTTGAACAGGCCATGGCCTGCATGGAAAAGGCCGTGCCCATGATCTGGCTGGAAAAACCCCCCGCCCTGACCCTTGGGGAAATGGATGCCCTCATTCAAACCTCGGAACAAAGGGGCAGTACCCTCCTTGTCAATTACCAGCGCCGCTACCTCCCGTCCTATCAGGAACTGAAAAAGGCCCTCACGGAAGAAAGTTTAGGCCCCTGCCGACACATCCGGGCCGTCTATTCCAGAGGGCTGGAAGCCAACGGCTCCCACATGCTGGACATGATCTTCTTTCTCACGGAAGACAGAATGAAGGCAGAACTGCTCTGGGTATCCGGCAAAGGAGAAAGCCCCTCCTTCGGTTTCCGCCTGAAGACCCAATCTGAAATTGAAAGCACCCCAAACGGCATGCCTCACCCCGCCCCTCTTCCAGAGGGAGACAAAGGGCCTTGCGGTTTCAGAAAACTCCCTGAAGATGTGGAAGTATCGGTGACGGGCATGGATCTTTCTTACCACAACATCGACATGGAGCTGACCTGTGAGCAGGGCCGTCTTTCCGTCCTGCACGGCGGCATGACGGCCCTTGTGGAAAAAAAGGAAGAACACGAACACTTCCAGGGCTTCTTCCGGCTCAAAACCGATCCCGATGCTCCCCTCACAAGACTTTCCGGCATTGCCGGAGCCATGGAAAACGCCCTTTCAGATCTCATGGAAAGTCATGAAAAGCAGCGGCCTCCCCTCAGTACCCTCCGCTCTTCCCGAAACACCATGGCCCTCATGGAAAGGGTACGCAACTTCCAGAAAACGGGGAGGGCCCTGTGATTCTCTTTGCCGGAGGCGATGTGGGAGGATGCCGGGCACTGCTGCCCGTCATCCATGCCTGTAAAGAAAAAAACCTTCCCTTTGCGGTGCTGGCCCACGGGCATATGCTTAAAGAAAATGCCCCGGACTGGCCCATGCCTGCCCCCCCATCGGATAAAGATTCTCTGGAAGACTGGCTTGGCAGCAGGGGCGTTACGCTGATACTTTTCGCTTCCAGCGTCCATGATACCCTGCCCCTTACCCTTGCAAGGGCAGGGCAAAGGGCAGGACTTCCCGTCATCCATGTGCTGGACAACTGGTCGAGTTACCGAAACCGCCTTGAAAACGACGGCCTTCCCCCCTTCATGCCAGATCATTATGCCCTCATGGATGAAATGGCCCTCAAAGCCGCCATGAAAGAAGGGCTTCCGGAAAATATGCTCGTCATTACCGGCCAACCCGCACTGGCAGGTTTAGCGGACAGCGCAGCCCGCCATCCAGCGCCAGTCCCCCAAAAACCCTTCTCCCTTCTTTTTGTTTCCGAACCTGCGGAAGCGGATCAGGGCAGCGATCCCGGCAACCCCGCCTTCAGGGGCTACACGGAAAAAGACGTTCTCCGTCTTCTCTGCGCCGCCCTTCAACCCTGGATGGACGATCTTTTCCTCCATCTTCTGCCCCATCCACGGGAAGAGAGATCCGGCCTTGCGGCGGTCTGGGAAGAAAACCGGGGCGGGCTGAAGGGCCGGGTTCTGGATCAGGCCACAGCCCATGGCCGGGAGGAAGTGCTGAAAGCGGACGGCATCATGGGAATGACCTCCATCCTTCTCTATGAAGCCTGGCTTCTCGGAAAACCCGTACTGAGCTTTCAGCCCGGTCTGCGCCAGCAAAGTCTGGCCCAGCTCGCTTCCCGGCCCGGTGTCTTTTTCACGGATAAGAAGAAAGAACTTTCCCCCCTCCTTTCCCTGTGGCTGGGCACCCCCTTTCACAAGCCTCCCGTTCCAAGGAAGGACCTCACCCGGCACAGCCAGGCAGCTTCCCGCATTCTGGATCTGGCCATGACCTGCCTGAAAAAAACCCAGATACCCACGAGGACACCATGAGCATTGCCATCATCCCCGCAAGGGGGGGAAGTAAACGCATCCCCTTAAAAAATATCCGGCCCTTTGCCGGAAAACCCATGATTGCCCACAGCATTGAGGCGGCAAAACAGGCAGGGGTTTTTGACCGCATTCTCGTTTCTACGGACTCTCCTGACATCGCAGCCATTGCCCGTGAATACGGGGCGGAAGCCCCCTTTGTGCGGCCTCAGGAGCTTTCCGACGATCACACGCCCACAGCGCCCGTTCTCCTTCACTGCCTTGAATGGCTGAAGGAAAAAGGAGAAACTCCGGCATCCGCCTGCTGCATCTACGCCACAGCCCCCCTGATTCAGGCCCGCTACATCCGGGAAGGATATGAAACCCTTACAAAAAAAGGGGTCTCTTCCGTTTTTTCCGTCACAAGCTTTCCCTTTCCCATTTTCAGGGCCCTGCGCATGACAAAAACCGGGCACCTTGCCATGTTCTGGCCGGAGCATGAGCTCACCCGATCCAACGATCTGCCCGAAGCCTTCCATGATGCAGGACAGTTTTACTGGTTTGACTGCAGAAAATTCATGGAGAGGCCGAAGATATATACAGCCGACGCCCTGCCCGTGATTCTGCCCCGGCATCTGGTTCAGGACATTGACACGGAAGAGGACTGGCATCGGGCGGAATATCTGTTTCAGGCCATCCACCTTTCCGGAGAAAAGAAAGAGACCTATCCATGACCCTTGCCATTCACGGCGGAAGCCCTGTGCGCACCCGCCCCTTTCCCCGCCACAGAACCATCGGAGCCGAAGAAAAGAAAGCCGTCTGCCGGGTGCTGGATTCCGGTGTGCTGTCCAGATACCTCGGATGCTGGCACGAGGATTTCATGGGCGGCCATGAAGTCCGGGCGCTCGAGGAGGAATGGGCGGCGTATTTCGGCAC
>NZ_JAVETM010000026.1:0-53528 GCF_034006065.1 Desulfobotulus sp.
CTTATTTTTTCAGCTACGCTTTTCGATCTGTCGCCGTAAGCAACGAGGCGCAAACTACCCATTTGCTCTGTGGGTGTCAACGACTTTTTTCATCTCTTTTTATTTTTTTCTTAACCCGCTTAAAACATAGTGCTTTTAAATTTAATTTTTTCCCATTCCGCCTACGCTCACCCTTTTACCATCCTCGACGGAAAGGATCTCCTGGTGCAAGTTCATCCACGCAAATACCCTGACCACCGGAAATAATCGAACATCCCTGGCTCGGAAGCACCTCAGCATCCGGTGCGGAAAACCCCGGAATGGATGTACCATTCCGAAAAATCACAAAAGGCACACGGCTCTCCCCTGCCTTTGCCATGACCAGCGTGTTCCTCCACAACTTGAGGGCAAGCCCCATCTCCTCACCATAGCCAGCCTTTCCATGGGAAAGACCTGCCCAAAAACGAGAAAAAGCCTCCGCCTCTCCCATCCCCTGGTCCAGCTCTTTTTTTAAAAAGAGTATGCGTTTGCGATCCTCCCCATCTTTGGCAATGGGATAGAAGGCCATTTTTTCAGAAAAAAGAGGATCCTGCATCCACCTTTCCACAAGCTCCCTACAGGAAGGGCAAGATGGAGAAAAAAAGATACGGATCCCAGAATCATCACGCTCCTGAAGGGCCCAGGGACGAATGCTGTCCCGCAGAGCCCCCAAGGAGGCGCTGAAAAACAGCAAGAACCAGAAAAGCCAGAACACATGCCATACCTTTGATTTTTTTAAAAAAACAAGGAAGGCAACAGCACCAAAAAAGGCTGCGGCAGTAAGACAGGAGGTACAGGGCCACAAAAAAATCTGAATGCTCAGAAAAAAAATATTCCCACTGAGGGCAAGAGCCGTAAGAACGCCAAACCAGCGTTTTTCAAAAAACCAGAGCGCGCCGCCTCCCAGGCCCAGAAAAACCACGGCTCCGACCAGATAGAGCGAGACCCCAAAAACCTGGTATCCTTTATAAACATCACATCCGGAACTTAAGCACAGGGCATCGCCAATCCCCCAGAAGGACAAAAGACAGAACACAAATCCTGCAAATCCCAGAAGGGCCGCGCCCTCTCGCATTCCCACCTTCATTGAAGACGCTCACCCAGCTTTTCAGCCTGAAAGCCTTCTACCATCTTTCCATCAACGAAAAAAACCGGTGTAGAGCTGATACCTAAGGCCTGAATTTCCATACGCTCCTTCCGGATTTTCTCCAGATATCGGGACTCAAGATGCGCCAGGGCGCTGTTCCCATCCTCTCCCCAGTGCTTTTTCAGCTCTGGAAAAGCAACGATGAACTGCTGCAAAAGAGCCTGGGGTTCCTGCACAAAATTCAGCCCTTCATAGGCAAAGTCCACCATCTCCATCACTTTGAATCCACGGGCCTTGGCATCCTCAAGGGCAAGACAGGCCACCTCTGAAATACGATTCAAAGGGAAATGGGCCAGGCGCAGGGTTTTCATCTTCTCCCGTTTTTCTTTCAAAAAATGCCACCCTTTTCTGCAGTAAGGGCAAAAAGGATCGGAAATCACCACCATCTCATGCCTTCCCTTACCTGTGAAAAGCAGATTTCCGAAATCCTTTGGCAGATTGTCGATATGCCGCAGAATCCCCAAGGGTTCATCCATAAGGCTGCGGCCTGTGGAAAGATCCTGAACATCCGCAAACTGCAGGCGGCCCCTTGCATCCACCACAAGAAGCAACTGCTCTTCATGGGTATCCGGCGGCGGCATAACCAGTTTCACCTTTACGGCAAACAGGTAAAAACCATTCATTTGAATTGGAATTTGCTGGATAACCCGAACACGTTCCCTGCCAAAATCTTTAAAACGTTCATCCCTCTCTCCCCAGGAAAGCTGGGTCCGCATGGCAACACTTTCTTTGAGAGCCTCCACATCCAGAATGGGAGCTTCTTTGGATGTTCCTTCGGCAAAGACTCCACAGGGAGCGAAAAAACCGACCATCCAGATAAACAAACCAACAGCAATGAATAAACGCATATCTGTCCTCTCCTCTTCCATCAAGCAGCGGGCCTTCCCAGCCCCCCGTTTCGAATACACGCGTGGGAATGTTCACAACAAAGCAAGGGCCTTTGCGCTAATCTGATCCAACCCCAGGACATACTCCGCTCCTCCCATGCGGATCGCCTCCTTGGGCATACCAAAAACCACACAGGTCTTTTCATCCTGGGCAATGGTTCTTGCACCCACATCCCGCATCTTCTTCATCCCTGCGGCCCCATCCGCTCCCATACCTGTCAGGATGATACCCAGGGCATTGGCTCCCGCATAGGTCGCCACAGAATCAAAAAGCACATCCACCGCAGGCCGCTGGTGATGCACCAGAGGGCCGGATTTTACCTGTACATAATAGCGCGCGCCACTTCGTCTCAGCAGCATATGGAAGTTACCAGGTGCGATGAGAACCTGGCCTGGCGTCACGGTATCGCCATCTTCAGCCTCTTTGACATTCATGGCGCACAGATCATGCAAGCGTGCCGCGAAAGCCGTGGTGAACCGCGCGGGCATGTGCTGAACCACGAGAATTCCCGGCGCATTCACAGGCATACGGATCAAAACTTCCCGCAAAGCTTCCGTTCCTCCCGTGGAAGCACCAATGGCAATGATTTTATGGGTGGTTACTCGCAGGGCCTGGGGGGCAGGAGTCGGCATCCGCTTTTGCACTTCGCTCTCTTCCAGCCTGCGCTTAACCTGAACTCCCGCCACAGCCCGGATTTTTTCCGCAAGCTGCACACTCATATCCCCAACGGAGTAAGCGGATGTGGGCTTGGAGATCACTTCAAGAGCCCCGCTGGCCAAGGCTTCCAGGGCCAGCTCACTCCCCTTGGGCGTCAGGGAGCTGACAATGATCACGGGCAGAGGATAATAACGCATCAGCTTACGCAAAAAGGTAAGACCATCCATACGTGGCATTTCAATGTCCAGAGTTACCACATCAGGCTTCAGGTGGACAATCTTATCCCGGGCCACATAGGGATCCGGTGCGGTTCCCACTACCTCGATACCCGGCTCCCGGGAAAGCTCTTCTGTAAAAACCTTACGCACAATGGCCGAATCATCCACCACAAGGACACGGATATTCCCTGACCCCATAAACCCTTCTCCCTGCCTTAAGAGTCAAGCCCCATCCATACACCCATGGATCCTTCCACAGACTCCACCAATAAAAAAATCTCCTTGCCTCCGGATCGCAGAGAGGCCATGCGCGATGGCGTGATGAGCTCGGGAATCCCAAGACAGAATTCCTTTGCACTGTCATAGGTGCTGAAGGTATTGCCCGCCACCATGTTGGCAATCTCCTTCAGCGTACCCGCCATCTGCTCCGCACTCACAACCCGCTCCCCCATGAAATCGGCTGTCATGGCTTGCAGAAGATCCCGCGGTACAAGAAAAACCAAGGTTCCGGAAAGGGCCCCCTTAAAACCCAGGCTGGCCATCTGCATGCCAGGAGTTTTAAGTAACCCACTATGCTCAAGACTTTCCTGTGTCTCAAATTCCAGAGGCATGTAAAACATGGTGCCCAGCACTTCAGAAATCGAGGCCTGCATCGCTTTTTTCAAAAGCTTCTCCATGGGGCGCTCCTAGGATAGACATCAGTTTTTCCCGGATTTTTTCCGGCGTAAAAGGCTTTTTGATATACCCTGCAGCACCCATGCGCAAAAAAGCCTCCACCCTTTCCCGGCTTCCTTCGGTTGTCACCATGAGCACGGGTATACTGGCAAGCACCGGATCTTTTTTAAAGGCCGCAAGCATTTCCATCCCGTTCATATCAGGCATGTTGTAATCTGTGATCACAATATCCAACCAGTGCTTCCCGACCTGGGCCAGCGCATCCCTGCCATTGGCGGCTTCCAGGAACTCTGCGTCACCATAGCCCGCCGCACGGATGGTTTTGATGATCACAGCCCGCATGGGTTGGGAATCGTCCACCACCAGAATCTTGAAAGCCATGCACTCCCCCTTATGGCCTTTGTCAGAAAGACCCGATCAAATCTTCCACTTCCCGGATCTTATCCCCAAATCCCGCAATAACCTGCTGTAAATCCCTTGCTGTCAGCCCCAACGCCCCCAATACTTCCCTGTGGAAACGATAGGCCAGCCCATCCACGCCCACCCCAATGCCCAGCATGATGCACACCTGATCCGCCACATACACCACATTGGCGGCGGCATCAGAAAACACAGGACCTTCCGGCATATGGGAATTCCGGATAAGCGTCTGTAATCTGGCGCTCAGGCCCCACTTTTTTGCGACAATCGCGGCCAGTTCGGACTGGTCCACACCAAGAATCTTTTTCTCTGCCTCCCTGAAACTGTACCCTTCTTCCGCCACCAGATGCTGGATGCGCTCAAAACGCTCCCCCACAAAACGGCTGAGGATGACCTTGCCGATATCCTTCAGAAGAGCTGCTGTGAACACAAGGTGCCGATCCGAAAATCCCACACGGATGGCAAGATCCCGCGCAATAATGGCGCAGCTTACGGCCTTTTTCCACAACGCGCCCTCATCAAGGCCGTATCCTCTTTGCTCCCCTGCAAAATTGACAGCTCCGCACTTCATCACCACAAGGTCCACAAGCCGATCCATCCCCAGAATATTGATGGCGTCATGCACGGAGTCAATGGAACGGCTCCGGGCAAAATAAGCGGAATTGCACATTTTCAAGAGATCCCCTGTGATATAGGGATCAAAGCGGATCAGATTTGCAATCTTTTCCGTATCCGTTCTTGAATCCTGGGCCAAGGCCATCACCTGTTGGGCAATCTGAGGCATGGGCTTTAAGCTGTCGATTTCACGGATCAGTTCCGCGATGGCGCTCATAGCTTTCTCTCCCCTTCCCCGCCGACCTTGATGTGCATATCCCCCGAAAGAATGTCCAGGCGCACGGTGCGGTTCACGTTGCCACCGACATCCTCATAGGTCGCAATGACATTGTTGCGGAAAAACATTTTCTTCACTGCCATATGATTGCGTTTTCCAATATTGAAAAATCCCTGCTGATCCAGAATCTGCGCACCTCCGGCAATGAGAACCTTCATGCGCTGCTTCTGGGCCCCCAGGGCATAGCTTGCTTTAAAGAGCGCAGGAATTCCCGTGTCCGCGAACATATAAGGATTTCTTTTCGCCTTTTCTTCGTCAAGGGAAGACTCGGGCAGCATGTAGTGCAGCATTCCCCCCACCTTGACAACAGGGTCATAGATCACCACACCGATACAGGATCCCAGCGAATAGGTCACGAGCTCATCACCCGGTTTTGCACTGACCTTCATGTCGGAGACACCTACAATCACTTTCACGGGCCCTCCTCATCCCCTTGGTCCGGCGTGTTTGGACCTTTTTCCCATCCTGCCGTTTCCATGGCGTCCGCCATGTCAAAAAGACCCGCCATGTCGAGAATCAGGCCCACGCGACCATCTCCCAGAATGGAGCCTCCGGCAAGGAACGTCAGGTGACGGAAGGTTTCTCCCATATTTTTGATGACAAACTCTTCCTTTCCGAGAAGCTCATCCAGAAACAGGGCCCGCTTTCGTTCCTTGTTTTCCACCACCACAACCAAAGCCTCCCAGGGCTTGTCATGGTCTGCAACCACACCACAAAGAAGTCCCAGACGGATCAAAGGCACAAGCTCTCCTCGCACCATGACCATCTCTCCTCTTCCCCCAACGGTGAACACATCTTTGCGGGCAGGACGAAAGGACTCCACAATGGCAATGGCGGGAATGATGTAGCGTTCCCCTCCCACCCGCACCAGCATTCCATCAATGATGGCCATGGTCAGAGGAAGAGTCAGAAGAAAACGTGTTCCCTGGCCGGGTTCTGACTGAATATCCAGCCTGCCCCTCAGGGTTTCCACAACTTTTTTCACCACATCCATGCCAACCCCCCGGCCGGAAACATCCGTAATGGCAGCCGCTGTGGAAAATCCGGGATGAAAAATCAGATCAAAAATCTCCTCCCTGGTCAAAGAAGCTTCCGCCGCCACCAGCCCCCGCTCCACAGCCTTAGCAAAAATTCTGTCCGCATTGAGGCCGCGACCATCATCGGCCAGCTCTATCAGAATACTTCCCCCTTTATGATAGGCCTGCAGACGAACCCGCCCCTTTTCCGGCTTTCCAACCTGCGCGCGTTCTTCAGGATTTTCCAGCCCATGATCCACAGCATTGCGGATCATATGCACCATGGGTTCATACAGGGCTTCCACCACATTGCGGTCAATTTCCGTATCCTGACCAGACATTTCAAGGCAGACCTGCTTTCCGGAACTCCGGGAAAGCTCTCTGACCAGACGCACCATTCTCTGGAAGGTGCTTCCGATCTGGACCATGCGCATACCCATGGCGAGCTTCTGGATATCTGAAATGATCTGGCCCATGCGCCCCATCTGCTGCCCAACGCCGGAAGTTCTCTCCGATGTCTGCTGGCGCAGCATGGCCTGGGCAATGACAAGCTCACCCGTAAGGTCCACAAGATTATCAAGCTTGGCCGTGTCCACCTTCACCTGAAGGTTGGTCGAAGGACCTCCACTGCCAGGTCGGCTTCGCTTCTGATCCCGCAGCGCAGAAATCACCTCCCTGGACGGCACCTTTTCTTCGGATACCAGGATTTCACCCAAGGGCTTTCCCTCTGCCTGCTGCCGTTCAAGACCCCGCTTCACCGCTTCCTCAGACACAAGCCCCTTGCTTACCAGAATTTCTCCCAGGCGATTGCCCTCCGGAGGGGCCTTGTACCCTTCCATGCGCTGGATCAGCGGATGGATATCCACATGGCAGGCAGGCATTTTCCCATGGTCCGCAAGACTTTCTTCGGCGCAGGCAATGAGCCTTCGCAGGGTATCCACGGAAGTCAGAATCATATCAATGACTTCATGGTTCACGCTGAAAATGCCCTGGCGGGCGTTATCCAGAAGCGTTTCCGTACTGTGGGCAAGCCGGTTGATCTCAAAAAGATCCAGGAAACCTGCAACCCCTTTAATGGTATGAAAGGGCCTGAATATGGCATTGAGAATTTCCACATCCCCAGGGTCTTCTTCAAGATCAATCAACCGGACTTCGATGCTCGAAAGACTTTCCGCCGCTTCCACAACAAAGTCCGAAAGAATATCCTGATCCTGAGCCGTGAAAATACGCGCTTCCCCGCCTTTGGTTTCCACTTCTGGACCCTGGCCTTGAGGCAAAGGCGCATCCGCCTTCATTGCCTGGCGTATCCCAAGACTCCGAAGGATTTCCTCCGCATCCCCTGGCCAGGCAACCCCCTGGATACGGGATCTTTCCATTTCCTGCAAAACAACAACCCCATCCTCAAGCGGCCTGACCTCGGATGCCTCCCCCAGGATCAGATTTTCCGTAAAAGAACGTATTGCCCATGCAACCTCTCCCATGATCTCTGGCGCACCTGCTGATTTCAGAGCTGAAATAAGACGATCCAGATCGGAAAGCAGCATGCCCAGGCCGGGGATATCATCCGCCTCCAGGGTAACGACCCGTAAGGCGACCTCATCCAGAACGGTCTGTACTCCGGATGCTGCCTTTTCCATAGAGTTCCTCCCAAAAACGGATCAGTTTTTAAGGTAAATGGTAGGTTGCACGTACCGGAAACCATGCTCAATGCCCATCAGGCTCTCGGAGTGTCCGATGAAAAGATAGCCCCCCGGTCTGAGTGCCTTGTGGAACTTTCCCACAAGCATTTCCTGGGTGGGTTTATCAAAGTAGATCATCACGTTTCTGCAGAAAATCACATCAAAATGCAGGCTGGAATGGAAGGGTTCCATGAGGTTGAAACGGCGAAATGTCACAAGATTCCGAATTTCAGGACGCAGACGCACACGTCCTTGCATTCGTCCCTTTCCCTTGAGAAAATAACGACGTACCAAGTCCTGGGAAAGGCCTGCGACCCGCGCATGGGGATAGATGGCAGACTGAGCGGCCTCCAGCATTCGGGAGGAAAGATCTGTGGCCAGAATTTTTATCTGAACGCGGGAGGAAACACCCAAGGCTTCCGAGAGGCAGATGGCCAGAGAATAGGGTTCCTCACCACTGGAACAGCCTGCGCTCCAGACCTGCAGATCCTGCCTGCCTTCCTTGGACATACGCTCACGGATGCCTGCCAGCGCTTCGCTTTCCAGAAAATCAAAGTGCCGTTTTTCCCTGAAAAAACTGGTGAGATTGGTGGAAATGGCATCCAGCATGCGAACCAGCTCATCTTCCGCATCCGGTCCGGCCAGCAGCCGGAGGTAAGGCCCAAATCCCGGAAGTTCCAGCTCTCTTAGACGCTTGGAAAGACGAGAACGCACCAGCTCCTTTTTCCCCTCATGCAGATGGATACCGCATTTTTCATAAACAAGGCGGCTGAAAAGGAGAAAATCTTTATCACTCAGATCATAGCTCGGTATGCTGGGCATGAAGCCTCTTGAAAACAAAAGCCGACTCAGGTGTCTGAAGCAAGAAGGGACAGAGGCCTGTCCTGGGGGCCGGGCCATACGGGCTTGTGTTGCTGCAATACAATGTTTCGTACTATACGGCGGGTTCCGCGGCCTGTCAATTGAAGGAAAGCCCTGTCTTCAAGGCCACCAGTCCCAGATCCTCAAGGCCAATAAAAAACCCCGCATAACGCAGGGTAATGTTTTCAATGAGACCATGAATGCCAAAGGGCTCGGAAACACGCCTTTTTTCCAGTAAAACACCCCCTCTCACACGCAGGGAGATCCCAATCTTTTCAAGGTTTAAAAGGCCACACGATTACGGCCCTCTTCCTTTGCCCGGTAAAGCATGGCGTCAGCCTGGGCCAAAAGGGTTTCTGCATCGGTGCTTCCCGAAGCGGTGGCCACCCCAAAGCTTGCGGTCACCCGCAGTTTCAGTCCTTTGCCCGCATCCACTTCAAAACCCGCAAGGGCTGAGCGTAGCCGTTCTGCAAGATCCGCAGCCCTCTGTCCTTCGGTTTCCGGAAGCAAAATGGCAAACTCTTCCCCCCCATAGCGGCAAAGCAGGTCCCCTGTTCGGATCCTTTGGCCCACCTCCCTCGCTACGGTACGTAAAACCGCATCCCCTGCAAGGTGCCCGTGAAGGTCGTTGACCTTCTTAAAGTGATCCAGATCAAAAAAGATGAGAGAAAAGGGATTGCCATGGCGCTTTGCCGTGGCAAGCTGACGCCTCAGTTGCAGATCAAACTCCCGCCGGTTGTAGCAACCTGTGAGACCATCCCGGGCAACCGCCCCCTCCAATCGCCGAATCCGTACATGATTCACAAGGGCGGCGCGCAGGCCGGAAAGCAGGGTCATCAGAATCTCGTCATGATAGGGCAAAAGTTTACGGCCCGTGGCAAGGTACAGGTGAGCTGTGAAATCTTTCTCTTCAAAACTGCGCACATCCAGGTTTTCCCTTGCGATACGCTGCTGCAGCCCTTCCGTATCCGTAGGGCCCATGAAGCGGATATCCGCATCAGAATCCAGGCCCAGATCTTCGGCAACAATGCGGGAGAAGGCATCCCGGAACATGCTTGGATCAATCCAGACATCCACTCCCGTATCATCCCGGATCACAAAGGCAAACAGGCGATAATCCAGCATGGCGGCAAGACAGTGGGCAATTTCCGCCAACAAGGCATCCAGATCCTGCTTTTCCTGCATCCGGAGAAGGTGATGATTGAGCAGCCGATAATCCGTGTCCCGGACCCATCCCATCATACGAGCAAGACCCCGCATACGGCTTTTGATTTTCAACTGGCTGAAGGGATGGCTGATCATGGTGTCCTCCTCATTGGTTCTCTCAAGGTGCTTCAACAACTGCAGGGCAACATTTGCAAAACAAATGCCACTACAGAAAAGTCCCTCCGAACAAGAAAAAAAGCCCTATCCCCCCCTTGCTGATCGAGTCCCTGACGTCGCCATTCCGACGTGCGTCAAAAAATAAACACATCTCCCAGAAGCCCCCATCCTTATCTGGCAATGAATTGACAGACGAGAAATGTGCTCTATTATGGGAGAGATTTTTCATGGTGGGAAAAGAAGCCTACCGAACCCCAGAGAAGAGAAGGAATTTTATGGAAACCAAAGAAGAATTTCTGGCGCGGATGCTGGCTCAGGCCAAACCCCTCTGCCCGCACTGTCAGAAGGAAATGCTGATATGGGAAGTCCCGCCCTACACCTTCAGTGATGGTCTCGGCTGGGGATCTCCCTATGTCTATGTCTGCTACAATGACCTCTGCCCCGTCTTCACCCAGGGTTGGGAAAATATCGAGAGCAATTACGGACACAAGTCCTCCTACCGCTGCCTCCGCTATCCCTTTGAAGACTGCTTTGAACTCATGACCGTCTTCGGTCACGAAGGCGGCACCCAGGGCCTCATCACCCAGGACTCCCTCAACGAGCAGGAAAAACTCAAAGAAGCCATCAAAACGGGCTTTTCCATCCTGGCGGACTGCTATGTCAACAAGGACATCATTAAGATTGCCTCCATGTTCTCCGACCACAACGAGCCGGTACGGGTACGCTTCAAGGCCCTTGAGATGCTTGGGGATATCTGTGACACCCATGAGGTGGTGGAGCCCATGCGCAACGTTTCCCCCTACAACGAGAAAATGCGGGAAGCCATTGCCGAGGCCATCGAAAAAATCCACAAGCGCTGCTTTACCCGTGAATGCCCCTTCTGCATGGAAATCATCAAACGCAGGGCCAACACCTGCAAGCACTGCGGAAAAGCCGTGGACCCCGTGGTATAGGTAAAACCTTCCCATAAGACGCAAAAAGGGAGATCCTCTTTTCAAAGACGAAAGAGATCTCCCTTTTTTATTCTTCAGACCTTTGGGCCAGAAACATCAGCCCCTATGCCGCTGCACGTTCACATTCAGGGTATCATAGGTACGGAAAACAAGGCGCTGACGCAAAACCCGATCTCCGGGAAGGGGTGTCAGGGCATTGGCAGCCTTAAAGGCTTTGAGCTCCTCAAAGGTGGGAATCCTGGAAAGGCCTTCTCCCAGAGCTTTTCCCGTCAGACCATCCTGCACCAGAGCCGTTTTGCCATCGGAAACCACGGCAAAGGGCAACTGATGGGAGGGGGCAAGGATACGGGCCGCAGCCACGGCCTCCCGCACCCTGGAATCGAGGGAGGCAGCCGCGCACTTCACATACATAAGAGGCATTCCCTCAACGGACACCACAAGATCCAGCTCCGTTTCATACACGTCCCCATCCAGATCCAGGCGCAGGGGAAGATCCACGGCAATGGCCTCCTTCGGATAGCCTCTGCCGTTCACCAGATACTTTTCCACGGACTGGCGGTTTTCCTCAGCCCCCACATTCGGGACTTCCCTGCCCGTAATGAAATCACAAAGGGTATTGCACGTCATGATCTTCCTCCATGCCCTTTTACGGATGCTGAAAACAGATCTTCCTCAGTCCGCAAGCAGGCTTTTCCCCGTCATGGCTTCCGGAACCCCGATTCCCATGATCTCAAGGAGGGTGGGGGCCACATCCGCAAGACAGCCCGGCCGCAGGCGAACCCTGCTGCGGGTCTCGTCCACCAGAATGAGGGGCACGGGATTGCAGGTGTGGGCCGTATGGATCTTACCCGAAGCATCCCGCATCTCCTCGGCATTGCCGTGATCCGCCGTAATAAGAACGGGAATCTTTTTCTGGCGCATGGCCTCCACAACGCGGCCCACATTAAAATCCACGGCTTCACAGGCCGCACAGGCCGCATCCAGATTTCCCGTATGCCCCACCATATCCATGTTGGCAAAATTCAGCACCATCAGGGCATAGACCCCTGAAGCCGCCTTTTCAAGAAAACGATCCGCCACAAGAGCAGCGCTCATCTCCGGCTTTTCATCATAGGTTTCCACCTCCCTGGGGGAAGGCACCATCACCCGCTCTTCTCCGGCAAAGGCCACTTCCTCCCCTCCGTTGAAAAAATAGGTGACATGGGCATATTTTTCCGTTTCCGCAATGCGAAGCTGGGAAAATCCTGCCCGGCTCACCACCTCCCCCAGAATATCCCTGTGACGCTGGGGACCAAAGGCTACGGGGAGATCGAATTTTTCATCATACCGGGTCATGCAGACCCAGTCCACGGAAGGGTTTTTCGTTCTTACAAAAGGCTCAAACTGCGGCTCCGTAAAGGCACGGGTGATCTGGCGGGCACGATCCGCCCGGAAATTGAAAAAAATCACCAGGTCTCCATCCCGGACACACCCCGCCTCCCCCCGGTCATGCAAAAGCCGGACAGGTTCCAGAAACTCATCCGTCACGCCTTTGGCGTAGGATGCCGCCACAAAAGCACAGGGATCTTCCGCCACATCCCCTTCACCAGAGGCGTAAAGTCTGAAGGCCCGCTCCGTGCGCTCCCAGCGGGTATCCCTGTCCATGGCGTAGAAGCGGCCGCAGAGGGTGGACACAAAAACTTCAGGTATCTCCTGAGTAAAATCCAGAAGCTCTTTAAGATACCCCAGCCCGGACTTCGGCGCTGTATCCCGGCCATCCAGAATGGGATGCAGGGCGATTGCGGAAAAACCCTTTTCCTTTGCCAGGACAATGAGGGCTTTGAGGTGGGACAATCTCGAATGTACGCCCCCATCGGAAAGAAGCCCCATGAGGTGACAGGTGCCTCCCCGTTCCCTTGTCCTGTCCATGGCCTGGATCAGGACGGGGTTGCTGAAAAAGGAACCGTCTTCAATGGAACGGTCAATGCGCAAAAGATCCTGATACACAATGCGACCCGCCCCGAGGTTGAGGTGCCCCACCTCGGAGTTGCCCATAATCCCCTGGGGAAGGCCCACATCCGGGCCACAGCAGGCCAGGGTGGTCACGGGAAAAGAGCGCATCAGCCCATCAAGAACCGGCGTACGGGCCTTTTTCACCGCATTGCCCGGCCCGTCCCCGCCAAGGCCCCAGCCATCGAGAATCATGAGAAGGCAGGGCGTGACCTCAGGCATCACTCTCTTCCCCCTCATCCCACTGGGGTGCCTCATCATCCTCCCACTCCCAGAAGACTTCCTTTTCCGCCTCCGGATCCGGAGCTGCAAGGGCTTCCTCGGCAATGCGGGCAATGAGCGCTTCCCCGAAACGGGGGGCATCACGCCAGAGACCTTCCAGGTCATAAAAGGCCCGTACAGGCTCGTGAAAGATGTGAACAATCACATCCCCGTAATCCATCAGCACCCACTGTCCCTCTTCCACGCCGTCAATGCCAAGGGCGCGGATTTTTGCATCTTTAAGTTTTCTGCGCATGTGATCCGCCACAGCCTTGGCCTGGCGGGTGGAGTTCACGCTCATGATGAGAAAGACATCGGCATAGGCAATGAGTTTTCGTAAATCAAGGGCCACAATATCTTCCGCCTTGCGGGCAGAGGCCGCTTCCAGAAAAGGCGTCAGTAGTTTTTCAAGTTCAGCATGCATGGCAATACAATCCTCGGTCACGGATATAGTCACAGACCGCCTCCGGAACCAGACCGGTGACGGAGCGCCCCTCAGAAATCCGCCTTCGGATCTCTGTGGCGCTCACCGCAAGGGGGCTTACGGAAATTCTTCGGATCTCCGGCCGCCCCGGATACAAAAAACGATCCCCAGCAGGAACATATTCCGGCAGTACCCTTTCCAGCGTTTCAAAGGGCGTATCCGGCCGGGTCATGACCCAGAAGGAAATTTTCGACAAAAGGGATTCCCAGCGATGCCAGGAGCGAATACCGGCGATGGCATCCATGCCCAGCAGAAAAGAGAAATCCGTATCCGGATGGGCTTCCATCAGAAAAGAGACCGTATCCCAGGTGTAGGACGGCCCCTCCCGCCGCAGCTCCAGATCCGTCACCCCAAATCCCGGATTTCCCTCAAGGGCCAGAGCCACCATGTGAAGGCGGTCTTCGGCGGAAGCCAGATCCCCTCTTCCCGCCTTCCAGGGCGGCACTCCCGCAGGCACAAAAAGCACCCGGTCCAGTCCCTGGCTTTGCAGCACTTCTTCTGCAATGCCAAGATGGCCCATATGCACAGGGTTGAAGGTGCCACCCAGTATGGCGGTTTTCAGACGTGTGGCCATGGAACTTTCAGGCCCGCACCTGACCATCGCCAAAAACCACGAATTTTTCCGTGGTCAGCTCCACAAGGCCCATGGGGCCGTAGGCATGGAGCTTGGATGTGGAAATACCGATCTCCGCCCCAAGACCCAGCTCCCCGCCGTCGTTGAAACGGGTGGAGGCATTCACCATCACGGCGGAGGCATCCACTTCCCGGATAAAGCGCAAAGCCCTGCCCCAGTTTTCCGTGATGATGCTTTCCGTATGTCCGGAATTGTACTGGCTGATGTGGGCCATGGCCGCATCCAGGGAATCCACCACCTTCACGGCAAGAATGAGATCCAGGTATTCGGCGGGCCAGTCCGCTTCCGTGGCGGCCTCCGCTTCCACAAGGGCACAGGTGCGCGGACAACCCCGCAGTCGAACGCCCGCCTCCGTCAGCGCCCTGGCCGCAAGGGGCAGAAATTCCGCCGCCACCTTTTCATGCACAAGAAGGGTCTCAAGGGCGTTACAGACACCAGGCCGCTGGCACTTGGCGTTGAGGAGGATGGGAAGGGCCTTGCCAAAGTCCGCATCCGCATCCACAAAAATATGACAGACCCCCTTGTAGTGTTTCAGAACGGGGATTCTGGAATTTTCCGTGACAAAGCGGATCAGCCCCTCGCCCCCCCTGGGAATGACAAGATCAATGCTCTCCTCCTGCTGAAGCAGAAAAGGAAGGGCCTCCCGATCCGTCATGGGCAGAACCTGCACCGCTTCCTCAGGCAGACCCGCATCATTTAAGGCTTTCTGGATGGTTTCCGCCAGCACCCGGTTGGAATAAAAGGCCTCGGATCCGCCCCGGAGAATCACCGCATTGCCCGCCTTGAGACACAGCGCCGCCGCATCCACGGTGACATTGGGCCGGGACTCGTAGATCATGGCGATCACCCCCAGAGGAATGCGCATCCTGCCCACCTGAATGCCACTGGGCCGCAGCACCATATCCCGGATGGAACCCACGGGATCGGGAAGCTGCATGACCTCCCGAACCCCCTGAATCATGGCATGCATCACCTTGTCCGAGAGGGTGAGGCGATCCACCATGGCAGGAGACAGGCCGTTTTTCCGGGCAGCCTCCACATCCCGGCCATTTTCCGCCTGAATATGGGCCTTGTCCGCCACCAGCTGGTCACAGAGCCTTTCCAGGGCCAGATTCTTCTGGGCTGTACCTGCGGCGGCAAGCCTTCGGGAGGCCACCTTCGCCTGATACGCCATGCTCCGGATGGTTTCTTCCATATGAGAAGCCTTTTCCTTTCTCCCCAAAAAATCAGGGGACATCTTCTCCTGCCGTGATGGCCAGGTTGTCCCTGTGGATCACCTCATCATAGGGTTTGTATCCCAGCACATCCCGGATCTGGGCCGTTTTGCGACCCATGATGCGCCGCACGTCCGCAGAGGCGTAGTTGCAGAGCCCCATGCCCAGCACAGAGCCCTCCACATCCAGGATACTCACCGGAGCACCCATGGAAAATTCTCCGTCCACCCGGATGATGCCTCCGGGAAGCAGGCTTTTCCCCTGGGAACGCAGAGCGGCTGAAGCCCCCGCATCGAGGGTCACACTGCCCTTGGGCTTGAGGTTGAAGGCAATCCAGCACTTTCTGCTGCGAAGCCGGTTGTTCCCCGGCACAAAAAAGGTTCCGAGCTCCCTGCCCGCAAAGAGATCGGTGAGCACCCCAGGACGGCTTCCCCTTGCGATGATCATGGGAATCCCCGCAAGGGTGGTTTTTTTGGCCGCCCGGATCTTGCTGCCCATCCCCCCTGTGCCCAGAGCGCCGGGAATGTCTCCGGCCAGGGCCTCGATCCTGCGGGTGATGCGCTCCACCACAGGAATCAGCTCCGCATCGCTGCTGGTGCGGGGATCCTTGGTGAAAAGGCCGTCGATGTCCGTCAGATTGATAAGGAGATCCGCATCCATGAGGAGGGTGATCATGGCGGAGAGATTGTCGTTGTCTCCGAACTTGATCTCCTCCACGGCCACGGTATCGTTTTCATTGATGATGGGCAGAACCCCCCAGTCAATGAGGGTGTTCAGCGTATTGCGGGCATTGAGAAAGCGCTTGCGGTTGGAAAGATCCTCCTGGGTGAGCAGCACCTGGGCCACGGTTTTCCCGAAGGTCTCAAAGATATGCTCATACTCCATGATGAGCCCCGCCTGGCCCACCGCAGCGGTGGCCTGCCGTTTGGGAATCTCCACCGGTCTTTTGGGAAGCTTCAGCCGTCGCATGCCCGCAGCCATGGCACCGGAGGAAACCAGAATAACTTCAAGGCCACCGGCCATGAGGGTGTGAATCTCATGGCTGATGGCCTTCATCACATCAAGGTTCAGCCCGTCGGAAGCGGTGAGGACATTGCTGCCCACCTTGACCACCACACGACGGGCCTTACAAAACCACTGGGATCTATCCTTCATCTTTGCTGTTGATCTCCCGCGTCAGGATCTCAAGAAAGGTATCCAGATTCTTTCCCGTTGCGGCGGAAATGCCCACCACCTTATGGGAAGGAAAGAGGTCTTTGAACTGGAGAGCATTTTCCCTGGCTTCCGCCAGATCCATCTTGTTCAGCACCACAATCTGGGGCTTTTCCGCCAGCAGATCACTGTAAAGACGAAGCTCCCGGTTGATGGTCTCAAAGGCTGCCAGGGGATTTTCCGGATCCATGGCCATGGCATCAATCACATGCACCAGAATACGGGTTCTTTCCACATGGCGCAGAAAGCGGTGCCCAAGCCCAACCCCTTCATGGGCCCCTTCAATGAGGCCCGGAATGTCCGCCACCACAAAGGGCTCGCCCCAGGGGGGGCTCACCACCCCGAGGTTCGGCACAAGAGTGGTGAAGGGATAGTCCGCCACCCGGGGTTTGGCTGCGGAAATGGCCCGGATCAGGGTGCTCTTTCCCGCATTGGGAAGGCCGATGATCCCCACATCCGCAATCAGTTTCAGTTCAAGGCGCAGGGTGAGGCGCTCGCCCTCCGTTCCCGGCTGGGCAAAACGGGGGGCCTGGTGGGTGGCTTTCATGAAAAAGCGGTTCCCCTTGCCCCCCCGTCCGCCCCGCGCCACCACAAAGGTGGCCTCCGGGCTGTCCAGGTCACAGATACGCTCCCCGGTCTCACTGTTCCAGATCACAGTGCCTGTGGGCACTTCCAGAATCAGATCCTCGCCCCTGCGGCCGGATCGGTTGGCCCCTTCACCGGGCTGGCCCCTTTCTGCGGCATGATGTTCCCGGTGACGAAAACGGTAAAGCGTCCGTTGTGCATCGGACGCTTTCACAATCACATCGCCACCGTCTCCACCATCTCCACCGTCAGGCCCGCCCTTGGGAATGAATTTCTCCCTGCGGAAACTCACACATCCCCGACCGCCATGGCCGGATTCCACGGTAATTTGTGCTTCATCGACGAATTTCACGCCTGGTATACACTGACTTTCTTCCTGTCACGACCGTAGCGTTCAAAGGTCACCCTGCCATCCACCTTGGCAAACAGGGTATAGTCCTTGCCCATGCCCACGTTCTCACCAGGATAAACCTTGGTTCCCACCTGACGGACAATGATGTTGCCCGCCTTCACGACTTCGCCGCCAAAGCATTTCACGCCCCGGCGCTGTCCGTTACTGTCACGACCGTTGCGGGTAGAGCCCGCCGCCTTCTTATGTGCCATGTGAAAACTCCTTATGCTCCAGAAAAGGGTTCATACCAAAAAAAGGAATCAGGCCTCAATGCGGTTGATGCGCAGTGCGGTGTAGGGCTGACGATGGCCCTGCATCTTACGGTAACGCTTTCTCCGCTTGTATTTAAATACCAGAACCTTCTTGGCCTTGTCCTGCTCCACAATGGTGGCATGAACCGCAGCACCCTCAAGCATGGGCTGGCCGATCTTCAGTGCATCCCCCACCCTGGCCAGCAGGACGGAATCCAGCACGACTTCGGCGCCAGGCTCTCCGGCGATTTTCTCGATTCTGAGGGTTTCACCCTCAGCAACCCGGTACTGTTTACCGCCCGTTGCAATCACAGCATACGTCATCAGTCTGTCTCCTTGAACGCTAAAAAACAATAAGGCCCTCTGAAAAAAAGTACAAGTTTATCTCCAGCCTTTTCCCTGTCAAGGCAATTCCTTCTTCCTCCCCGTGGCCGGCGGTGCCACAGCGGATGGATCCGGAAAAACCCGGGACATCACAACAGGAGACCCCCCCTTTTCTTCGGAAAGGGGGAGGCACCGCAATACCTCGGCCTTATAATGGTATTCCAATGCCTGTTTTTTGAGTTTATATCCGAGAATCATCCACAGAATCCCGGCAGCTGTACCACAGATCACAACAAAAATACCGACAATCCTGAAAACATCCAGAACCGCCGTACCCGCATGATCCAGAAAATACAGAATCTCATCGATACGATAGACCAAGCCCGCCGCCATGCCCAACAGCAGCAACATCAGCAAAAAGGGTATCTGAAAAAAAGAACGCAGCCATCCGGGGGCATCGCTCTCTTTCATTTCCCCACCCGCCTGGCGGGATTCTCCATAAAGAAAGATATTAAAAGCACCCACAACGAGACCCAGAAGAAAGGTCAGGGCCACTGGGGCAAGAAAAGCCAAAAGAAAATAGGTTTTCCAGGGAAAGGGCCGGGTTACAGGTCCAAAACGGTCTTCTCCCACAAGCCCCAGCTGATACAGCCAGCAGGCAATAAAGATGCCCACTTCAATCAGGATGATCACAGAAATATAGCGCTGAAAAAACGTTTTAATCTCGGATCTGGAAAAAAGCCTTGCCATTCCGGAAAAACCATTCCGGGGACGGGCGTATATTTTTGCGAAACGATCTTCCATGGTCTCCGTCCTGCTTCGGGACAAACAAGGGCTGGATTTCACATCAAAAACACCGGCTATCTATACGCGATCCTCCCCTGCGGGTCAATCCCTCTTTTCCAGAACCAGACGGAAACCCACATCCTGCCCCCATCTCCGCCCTCTTCCCATGAATTCCCTGGAAGCGGATCGTACACCTTCGGGTCTTGTATACCAGGACCCTCCCCGGATCACCACAGGATCCTTGGGACCCGGACGAAAAAATCGCTCATGCTGATAGGCTGAGGCGCTGTATCGGGTGTCACACCACTCCCAGACATTTCCCAGCATATCATGAAGTCCATAGGCATTGGGCAAAAAGGCGGCTACCGGTGAGGTGAAAACAAAACCATCGTCCACAGGCGCCACAATCCAGCCTGGAAACCGGCTTCGCGCAGAAAAATCCGCCACATTGGCGTAGGAAGCCAAAGCGATCAGATCATCCCCCCAGAACCGTGAGGCCGAACTCCCCCCCCGGGCGCCATACTCCCATTCGGGTTCCGAAGGCAAACGGTACTGCCTGCCCCTCCGGCTCATCCAGCTGGCCATGGCCCGGGCATCCTGCAAGGAAACGTGGACCACTGGATCCTCTTCTGTCTGTGCATGTCCCGGATTTTTCCACGAATATCCGGCCAAAGCTTCCCAACGGCTTCCCGTATAAACCCAGGAAATCCCCTCTTTCTCCGCATCCGTGACATAGCCTGTCTCTGCCACAAAACGGGCAAAGGCCCCTCGGGTAACAGGGGTTTCTCCCATATAAAAAGCTTTCACATGCTGATACGTCCGAGGCCCTTCATGGGGCGAACGTCCCTCCTCATCCTCTGGACTGCCCATCCAGAAACAGCCTGCGGGCAGCCGGACAAACCCAAGACCGGTGAGGGGGTCCTCATACCGCTCCAAGCGTTCCCCCCCATAGGGTTCCGGGCATCGTTCGGGGGGTGTCACCACTTCTGGCATGCCCCAGAAAAGCACGCCGTACACCACAATCAATGCAGGTATCAGGAGGCCCAGGGCCAGAAAACGCAGGATACGGACAGTTTGCATGAAAACCCCTGGAGTCAGAACAAAGGACGGCGGATCGCTCACATCCCGACCCGCCGTTCTTTTTACTCATTATGCGCCTGGATTTAAAAAAAGCCCAGGAACTTCTGCTTCATCCAGGCGCGCCTGAAACAAGGCTTACTTGCGACCACTGTACTCCTGGTAGCCCATGGCAGCGGTGCGATACACCAGATGCGCCATTTTGGAGAAGGGCAGGTAGGCGAACAGATGGAAGATGGCAATAAGGTGGATATAGTAGGAAAGGTAGCTCAGGAAAGCCACCCCACCCAGACGGAACATCTGGGTCAGCATACCCGTAACCGCCACCACCATGATCACACCCAGAATATACCAGTCTTTATAAGCAGACTTCTGGTCTTTTCTGGCCAGCCGGTTTTTCATCATGAGGAAAACACCAATGATAAGAGCCACACCGGAAACGTTGGCCACCCACTTGATGGGGTTAAGCTGGCTGTAGGGCGTTGCCTGATGCAGGAAGTAAACCCCCACAAAGACAAGGCCTGTGACCACAGCAAGACCGATGAAGGAGAAAAGCACCATCATGTGGGCTGTGGCACGTTCACGGTTTTCACCGCACTCGGAAAATTTCTTATGCTTGCCGATGGTGGGCAGCACCTTCCAGAGGGCCTGGCCATACTCCTTCCAGTTGAAGTCCGCCTTCTCGGTTTTTCCTTCCAGAACGGCATTGGCATGCATGTCCGCGATGAAACGCTTGAGACCAAGACCAAACACCACCACCACAGCCAAGGCAAGGGGAACAAACACGATGTCCACAAACCAGCTGGAAATGAAGTTTGAAGCCGCAATACCGGGAACAGGCAGACCGTCATGGGTGTGGTACCAGAACTCCCCTCCGAAAAGGCGAGCGAAAAATTCATGACCGAAAACGGTCAGGAAGGCAAAAAAGGCAAAAATCGCTGCGGGAACGGCTGTCAGCAGACCAAACTTGCTGCGGTCGTTCACCATTTTAGCAACCACCTTGGGCTGGGCGTATTCCGTGATGGCATAGGAACGGATAGCGCCCAGCACGTCACCCGGGGCAGCCCCTCTGGGGCAGAGGGTGCTGCAGTCGCCGCACTGGTGACAGAGCCAGATATCCGCGCTGCCCACAAGTTTATCCTTCAGACCCCAGGAAGCTGCAACCATTTCCTTTCTCGGAAAAGGCTTATTCTCCGGAGAAATGGGGCAGGCAACCGAGCAGGTCGCACACTGAAAACATTTTTTTAAGGTATCTCCACCGAGGCCTATCACCTCGTTGATAAAGCCGAGATCCGGCTCTACCATATATTTCTGTGTCATCTGACCTACCTCCTCAAAGTATGCAATGGGCGGTGTGGGTTATCCTTATCAGAAGCCCTTGAAGGGGTTCGGACCCAATTCTTCAATTCTTGCCACAAACTTGTTGATCAGCTCCGGTGCCTTGTCAAACTCGTCAATGGCCACCTCAAACTGGGCAACACGCTCATTCTCAAGACCCAGGCTGACCAGGGTATCCCCCATCTTGCTGGAACGCACATCCATCAGCTCGGAACCCTTGACAAAGTGACACTGGTAGTCGTCCCCATGCTTGCATCCCATCATGAACACGCCGTCCATACCCTGGGAAAGGGCATCCTTGATCCAGATCACGTTAACGGAGCCCAGGCAGCGCACAGGAATGATGCGCACGTCCGCATGGTAGGAGATGCGGTTCATGGCCGCCATATCCAGTGCGGGGTAAGCATCGTTTTCACAAACCAGGCCCAGAATACGCATGGGCGGTTCGGTGAAATCCATGTCCGAAGGCACCCAGATACTCTTCACCATGGAGCCCACGGAGTCGATGGAGTAATCCGCAAAACCGATGATGCGTTCAGGACAAGCACCCATGCAGGTACCGCAGCGACGGCAGCGGGTGGGGTTGGGCTTGGGCGTACCGCGCTCATCATCGTCCAGGGCTCCGAAGGGGCACTCTTCCGTACAACGTTTGCACTGGGTGCAGCGCTGGAAGAAGAAATCCGGGAAGGTCATATCGCCGGAGCGGGGATGCACCGCCACACCCCGGTTGGCGGACTCCACGCACTGGATGGCCTTCAGGGCTGCGCCTGCCGCATCTTCCATGGATTCTTCAATGGTCTGGCTTCTGCGGACCGCACCGGCGGCATACACGCCCGTACGCTGGGTTTCGTAGGGGAAACAAATGAAGTTGGAGTCTGCATACCCGTCAAAGGTCTTGATATCCCGGAAGCCGGGGCCCTGGCGGTATGCAAGGTTAACAACAGGATCCTCCTTGGTGGCGGGAACCATGCCCGTAGCCAAAACCACAAGGTCGGCGCGGATCTGAATTTCATCGCCAAGAAGGGTGCTGCCTGCGGTGACAACCAGACCGTCTGCGGTGGGTTCAACGGCAGTAACCTCGCCCTTGGTGAGGAAAACACCGGGATCCTGCTGCATGGACTTGTAGAAGTTTTCCTGAAGACCAGGGGTGCGCATGTGCTGGTAGATCACATAGGCTTTCCCGTCCGCATAGTCTTCCCGCACATACTTGGCCTGCTTTAAGGCCACCATGGAGGTAACGGAGCCGCAGTAATCAAAGTCCGCATCATCTCCATCCTTGCCAGGGCTCTGGACAAAGACCACGTTTTTCGCTGGACGACCGTCGGAGGGACGCACCACCTTGCCCTCCTTGGCCATCATCTCAAACTGGTGGTTGGTGATGACGTCTGCATGGCCCACGCCTAAATGCGCCCAGGCTTCGGCATTCACTTCCGCGGGCTTCCATCCAGCGGCAAGAATCACAGCTCCATACTTCACCCCATTGGGATCAAAGGTGAGAACGTCCGCACGGCCTTCGTTGATCTGGTTGTAGATCACACGGATCTGATCCACGTCCAGAGCCTTGCCATTGGCGTCCACCCGCTGTTCTTCAGGAACAGCCAGGGGGACGTCAAATTCAATTTTTTCACCGGGCTTCTTGAAGGTAACGGTGAAATCTCCGGGCTGCCCAGCAATGCGGGCCACCACAGTGCCGGTTTTCACCTCAATTTTTGAAGAAGCCTCAACGGCCTTGATCTTGTCATTCACCACGGGAGGAATGAGGGACTCAAAGGGCATGACCACAGGCATCTGCTTGCGCATTTTGGCCGCATAGCCGCCGAGGGTTTCTTCCTTTTCAACGATGGTCACCTCATAGCCTGCGGCCGCCGCATCCAGGGCCGCACTCATGCCCGTAACCCCACCACCGATAACAAGAATCTTCTTAGAGAAGTTCTCCAGCTTGTAGGGCGCAGGGATGGCGATTTTCTCAATGCGGGCCATACCCATGCGGATGTAATCGTCTGCCATCTGCTGGATACGGTCTACAAAATACTCATCGGCTTTTTCATCCTCGGTGACAGGTCCGGGGAATACGTCCCGGCTGTGACTCCAGACAACGCCCTCACGCAGGTTAACCCGATCCACCACACAGCCGTCGAACTTGAAAATGTCAAAGTTCACCCTGCGGGAGCAGGCGGCGATGGCCAGGGCATTGGTACCTTCGGCCACATCCGCCTTAATGAGATCCAAGCCTTCCTGACCACAAAGACAGGCGTGGGTCTTGCATGCAAAACGTTTTTCCGCCACCACGGATTCCAGTTTTTCAATATTCAACACCTCACCGATGCCACATCCGGTGCAGATGTATACGCCATATTTCTTCTGCATGTTATCTGCCTCCTACCGCTTCACCAGGGTTTGAATTGCCTTGAGAGCCATACCGGTTGCATTCTGGTTGCTGGAGACCACGTCCGCCGGCTTGTTGGCGCAGCCACAGGCGAACTGTCCACCCTTGGCGTAGTCATTGACAATGAAGCCCTCTTCCGTGAACACAAGATCCGCCCTGGGTTTGGCCCCTGCAAGACTCGGCTCCATGCCTGTGGCCAGAACGGCCATATCCACAGCGCGGCGGCTCTTTTCACCGGTCACGGCGTTTTCAGCGGTAACAAGGATCTTGCCACCCTCTTCGGCCACTTCCGCAACCTTGCCCTTGATAAAGAAGACCTTGGGATCATCTTTGAGCATCTTGTAGAACTTCTCATACCGATAGCCCGGGGCCCGCAGGTCGATGTAGTAGATATAGACTTCCGCATCCGGATACTGGCTGCGGATATAAGTGGCGTGCTTCAGAGAAGCCATGCAGCAGATGTAGGAACAGTACGAAAGATGGTTCTCATCCCTGGAACCTGCGCACTGCACAAAGGCTACACTGGAAGGCGCCTTGCCGTCGGAGGGACGGACAATCTTACCTTCCGTAGGCCCGGTTTTGGAGGCCAGACGCTCCAGCATCATATTGGTGATGATGTCCGGGTAACGACCAAAACCTAAGTTGTCAATCTTGGCCGCATCATAGGGTTTCCAGCCTGTGGCCCAGACCACGGAACCCACCACAAGGTTCAGCACCTTGGGCTGCATGGAAAGATCCACCGCATTGTACTTGCAGGCTTCTGCCGCTTTTGCGGCGTCATCGGTGCCGATGATTTCCGGTGCGATCACATAGCGCTGGGGAAAGGCCATGCCATGGGGCAGGTAGGCACCCTTGGTCTTGGACATGCCAAAGTCAAAGGCATTGTCGATTTCTGCTGTGCAGACCTTGGCGCACTCCCCGCAGCAGGTGCAGTTTTCATTGACATACCGGGGATTCACCTTCACCTGCACGGAGTAGGAACCGGGGGTACCGGTCACACTTTCCACCTCGCTAAGGGTGAGTACCTTGATCCGGGCATTGTCACGAATTCTTTTATAATTGATCTCAAGCCCACAGGTGGGTGGGCAGAGTTTGGGAAAATACTGGTTCAGCTGGGCCACACGACCTCCCAGAGAAGCGGTTTTTTCCACAATGTACACGTCATAGCCGACTTCGGCAGCTTCGAGGGCCGTGGTAAGACCGCTGATCCCCCCCCCGACCACCAGGATACTCCCGGCAGGGGCTGAATTTTCCAACGTCATGCTTTCCCTCCCTAAATAAGATTGAAAAACGCTTTTTTAGAATATGTTCATCGGGCGCAAGGGGTGAGCAGGCATGTCTTGCCTGTTCTGTGCCCAGATATCCCAGGGCTTTTTCAGGTAAAAAACCCTCGGATAATTGGGCACACCCCACAAAGCCGCCCGAACCCTTTTAAAGGGGCATCGTAACAAAAACCTCCTGGCCCCGGGAATCCGGAGACCAGGAGGCGAAGGCTTATCCGATTACATCACGCCCACAAGCGGATTACATCGGGATAATGCGGTGGTAAGGCACTTTCTTCATGGTCCACTCTTTGGTGGCTTTGTCGTAGGAAGAGTTGACAAAGCAGAACCAGTTTTCGTCATCCTGGCCCATGAAGTCCGTTCTGTAGTAGAATCCGGGGAAACGGGATTCCTTACGGAACATGATGTGACGGGTGTGGGCTTCTACCGTGTAGATACGGTGGAAGATTTCCCAGCAGCGCATCAGTTCGTGCAGGTCGCCTGCTGCCAGGAACTCGCAGTCTTCGTGCATCATCTTGAAGAGTTCCATCAGGTTCTCAAGAGAAGACTGGTTGAGGCAGTAGTAGGAACCCACACCACCACCGTATTCGTTGGTGGCTTTCATCAGACGCATGGTCATCCCCGCAGGCTTGCAGAATTTGGGGTTGACATCTGCCATGGTGGAGAAGTCTTTGTGAGCAAACCAGGTCTTAACGGGCTTCCATACCAGATCCGCAGCTTCCTGAGCGTTCATTTCAGGAGCGGGTTTGAAATCTGCATGGTTTTTCACCCATTTTACCATCATCTTGGCGGCAATACGGCCTTCAGCATGGGAACCGGAGGAGAACTTGTGACCGGAGCAACCGATACCGTCTGCAGCGGTGAAGAGACCTTTTACGGTGGTCATCTGGTTGTAAACCACACCGTTGTCGCCCCACTTGTAATCTTCGGGAACCCAGTCTTCGTCCGGACCGGATACCCAGATACCGCAGCAGCCGGAGTGGGAACCCAGGAGGTACGGTTCGGTGGGCAGAATTTCAGAGTCTTTTTTCTCAGGCTCGGTGTTGGTGGCGCACCACAGGTTGGCCTGACCGCAGGTCATATCCAGGAAGTCTTCCCAAGCTTCGGCTTCAAGGTGCTTGAGTTCCTTCTTGTCCATGGTCTCGCCCATTTTCTGGAGAGCCTTGGAGGTCACCATCATGATGGGGCCGCGACCCTGCTTCACTTCGTTCATCAGGAGGTGGTTACGCAGACAGGTCGGAGTGATGGGGGCGGTACCGTAGGGAGCGTACTTGGCCAGCTCGTCCTTGGCAGCCTGAGAAGCTGCATAGTTTTCACCAAGAGAGTTCTCCAGGTGGGCTTTGAACAGGAGGAACCATGCACCAACAGGGCCGTAACCGTCTTTGAAACGTGCGGGCGTGAAGCGGTTTTCCATCATGGAAAGTTCCGCACCGGCGCGCAGAGCCATGGTGTAAGTGGAGCCGGCATTCCATACGGGATACCATGCACGACCTTTACCTTCACCTACGGAGCGGGGCTGGTAGATGTTTACAGCGCCACCACAGGCAACCATCATGGTGTTGCACTTGATGTAATATACTTTGTTTTCACGGGTGGAGAAGCCAACAGCACCGGAAATACGGTTGGGCTCGTTCTTGTCGCGGAGCAGTTCCACGATGAAAACGCGCTCAAGGATGTTTTCTTCACCCAGGGCTTTTTTGGCAGCTTCAGCAACGATCCGCTTGTAGGATTCGCCGTTGATCATGATCTGCCATTTACCGGTACGTACGGGCTTGGCACCATCTTTCAGAAGGCCCAGTTTCAGACCTTTTTTGCCGTCAACGTTCTTGTTATCCGCATCTTTCTTCCAGATGGGCAGACCCCACTCTTCGAACAGATGAACGGAGTCATCCACGTGGCGGCCCAGGTTGAAGATCAGGTCTTCACGAACAATACCCATCAGGTCGTTGCGCACCATGCGAACATAGTCGTCAACCTTGTTGTCACCGATGTAGGTGTTGATGGCGGAAAGGCCCTGCGCTACAGCACCGGAACGCTCCATGGCAGCTTTGTCCACCAGGAGGATCTTCATGTTGTCGTCGGCCCACTTCTTGATTTCAAAAGCGGTACCACAAGCAGCCATACCACCACCAACGATCAGGATATCCACTTCCTTCTCGATGATTTCAGGATTTTCAACGCATTTCAGTTCGCCATGCGGCTGATTCGGCAATGCCATTGTATAGCCTCCCTAAACGTTTCTAGTTAAGGAATGTTGTTTGAATAGGACAAAAACCCCAGTCAGAAGATCAGGATTTCCATACGGGAGGAGCTTCGGGAGCAGCCTGCTTGAATCCGACGCCCTCTTCGGTGAAGAGAAGGTTGGAATTCAGGTCTTTGCCCTTGGCGCCTTCGTACGCATTGGCAGTGCCTTCAGCCGTGGTGCGGATGGGGAACTTGAAGCGCTTCACAACGCCGTTCCGGAACTTACAGGTCCACATAATGTCTTCGGTGCCCATCATGGGAACAAGGTCGGAACCCATGGGAACGAAGTCAGAGTAGCCGCGAACACCGATGGCCTGGTTCGGGCAAATTTTGATGCAGGAGAAGCACTCCCAGCATGCATCCGGCTCCTGATTGTAGGCCTTCATGGCGTTGGGATCCAGCACCATAAGGTCGTTGGGGCAGATGTACATGCAAGCAGTCTTTTCTCCGCCTTTGCATCCGTCACATTTTTCTGCGATTACAAAGCTTGGCATTTACAATACCTCCCTAAGTTGTACGTTGAACCAAACTCCTGACGATAAACAATCCGGTCGGCGCACACACCGCACCGGAGACCAAGAACCCTTAACACAAGCGAGATGCAACCCAGCCCAAAGACATACGGCAAAAATTCCGATATATCTTTTTTCAGTGAGACACATCCGCACACATCGCAAAACCCACCCTTTCCGACAGAAAGCCGGAAAAACATGATTTTTCAGTGCATTACTCCGCAAACAGCAATTTTTTCTTTGAAATCAATGGGATACCCCCCACATCAATTGAAAAGCGACGTTAACACCGGGAAGATGGATTTGTCAAGAAAATTCTCCCTGAGGATTTCTTCACAAAACCCACCACAAGAAATCAAACCACAAAAAAACAATATATATGATACGAAAAACCAACCACCACACGATGTGGTAGCCAAACCCCTACATTGCAAAACACTGTTTTCAGATCAAACGCCTTTGAGATTGATTCCTGACTCACAAAGGACCTTCTTTTCAACCATCCGATAACAGATAAGATAACTTTTTTTGACTCAGCGAAAAAACCACCCCTTGGCCACCTCGCTCCCAATGTCCCCTGCGATCCCCCCTTGACACCCGGCTCAAAAATACGGATGACAGGGGCGCGGGACCGGAACCAGGCTTTCAGCATCCTTCCCGCCCGACCATGGACAAACACCCGAATTTTTCCTCCAGCCACCATGAAGAAAGAATTCCATGACCCAGACACCGGAAGACAGCTTCCTACCCATTGACCCAGGCGCCGCCATCTGCTTTTCCTGTCATGCGGAGCGATCCTGCTTCAATCACTGCTGCCATGACATCTCCCAGGTTCTCTACCCCTATGATATTCTCCGACTCAAAAACCACCTGGCCCTCAGCTCTTCCGCATTCCTGGCGACCTACTGCACAGTCTCTGACGGCGAGAGTACAGCATTGCCCGTTGTCACATTCAAACTGGATGCAGGGCATGACTGGGCCTGCCCCTTTGTGAACGATGAAGGATGCCGGGTATACCCCGATCGCCCCGCATCCTGCCGCATCTTCCCCTTTGCCCGTGGCCTGGTCCGAGACAGGGCCACAGGCCGCATCACAGAGCACTATGCCCGGATTCCGGACCCCCAGTGCCAAGGATTCACCGAACCTCACAGCCTCCCCTTTGCCCAGTGGCTCGGCGGACAGGAACTTGCCACCTACAATGAAATGAACGACGCCATGATGCCCCTCATCAGCCTGAAAAACCGGCTTCGCCCTGGCCCCCTTGAACCCTGGGAAAAAGAAATTTTCATCACCGGCTGCTATGATCTGGACGGTTTCCGCGATGGCGCCTTCCGCTCAGGGCAGCTTGTGGACCTTTTTCCCGAAGAGAGGCTCCTTGCCGCAGAAAAACATGAAGAAAAGCTTCTGCTGCTCGCTCTGGAGTGGGTGCGCTTCCGGCTTTTCGGAAAAAGCCGCTGACACCCAAAGGAGACTTACTCCATGCCCCTTACCGGAAAAATCGCCCTGGTCCCCGGATCCGTCCGGGGCATTGGCAGGGCCATCGCCCTGGATCTGGCTGAGCGGGGGGCTTCCCTGGCCCTCACCCGGCACGACTGGCCGCAAGATTTTGAGGCCATGGAAAAGGCATTCCGCCAAAGCGGCCGCCCCTTTCGCATCTTCGACATTGACCTGCGTCAAACCGCCGCCATACCGGAGCTTGTGGAGGATGTCCGACGCCATTTCGGCCGACTGGATATTCTCATCAACAATATCGAGCGGGGAGGCATGCCCGTTGTTCATGGAAAATACACCTGCGAACAGTGGAATCTGGAGCAGGAAACCACGCTGAGGGCCAAACACTGGCTGGCCGAGGCCGCCCTTCCCCATCTCAAGGCTTCGGGAGATGGCTGCCTTATCAATATATCTTCCATTGCCGCACTGACGGGACGCTCCGGTCCCGCAGGTCTTCTTTTCAATGAAGGCTACGCAGCCGCCAACCGGGGCATTTCCATCCTCACAGAAACCTGGGCCCGGATCGGTGCGCCGGAAGTCCGCGTCAATGAGTTGATGCTGGGCCTGGTGGAAACCCGGCACGGACCTGACACCCGGGGCTGGTCCCTGCTCACGGATCCCGAAAAAGCAGCCCTCACCAACCACACCCTCCTCCGTCGCATTGGTCGTATTGAAGATGTGGTCCGGGCCATCCGTTTCCTTGTACTGGAAGCGCCTTACATGACCGGAAGTCTGCTGCGCCTGGATGGTGGATATGTACTGGGAGGCGAGAAAGTTCCCCCCATGCCCATGGGCGTGGAATAAACCCTGCCTGCACAGGCCAAAGGCCGCCCTGGAGTCTCATTTCCTGGGCCGCATACTGGTCACAGCCATACCCCAGACGCTGTGGCGGATCCAGTCAAAACCAAAGCGCAGGAGTGCTACATCATCCCTTTTGATCTTACGCTTAAGATCCGGATCCACCTTGTATCGTTTAAAAAAGCTCGATTCAAAGAGAAAGGCGCGGAAAGCATCCAGGTGATAGACGGACATAAAGGCCATCTTTCCCTTTTTCCCATAAAAACCTTCAAGCCCCCAGGGATCTTTGGAAAAGAGCGACCGCACCAGCCCCCATTCCCGGGTCATGCGATTGTGCCTTTCCGCATCCTGATCCTTGGCCCAGGCTTCCAGCGTCCAGAGCTTCTCCTCCTTCTGTCCCATGCAGAAATCCGGAGGCCGGAAAAAGGCAACGGCTTCCACCACCCGGCCATCGGGGCTGAGAATCGTTCCCTGTTCAATGGGAAAGGTGCGACAGGTGTCCGGCCTGTCCATATAAACGGAACAACCAGCCTCTGTGAGAAAAGGGCAGGTTTTCTCCTCGTTTTCCGCCATCCGCAACAAAACCTCAGGAAAATATTCCCCCTTACGCATCACCACATCTGTGTGCCGCTCCATAAAGGTTTCAGAGGAAAGATGTAAGGCCTTGCAGAGTCTCAGGACATCGTAGGGATACAGATACAGGTCCAGGTTGCGACAGCACAGATTGAAACAGGAAAGCCCCCCATGGCAACGGAAGGCAAAACGCTCCCCCGCCAGGATGCGTTTTCCCGGCAATGTATCCAGAGCCTCCACATCCAGATGCTTCATCGGCTGACCTCCGTTCCCACTTCCGGCATGGGCAACCCCAGGATCTCCGCAATGCTGAGACGGATACGTCCTGCAAAACCCGAGGCCTTGCGCAGATCCTGTTCCAGCAGGGCCAAGGCCCTGTAATGCGGCGTACGATCCAGACGGGCATCCTCCCTGTCGCCAAACACCGCACACCCCGGTCCTGCAACTTCACCATCCCGGCCCTGCATTTTCCAGGGGGTCCCGTGCAACCGACAGATCATGGGTCTGTGGGCATACACCCGGCAGCGGCCTTCCACGTTCAAAGGACAGAGTCCCCGGAAAAGCCCCGTATTCCCCTTTTCATCATGGGCTTCCATGGCCCTGCACAGAGCTTCCGCCTTCTTCTCCATGACCCTGCGTTCTGCTTCCGGAAGCACGGAAAAACCCTTAAGAAGATACAGCACTTCAATGAGGGTATGGTGATAAAAACGGGTCTCACAACAGGTATCCCGGCAGCCCGTACAAGTAAAACCCATTTCTCCCGTCACCGCATCGTACGCCCTGTCCATTTCATCAAACAAGGTGGCGATCCTTGAAAAAAAAGAAGCCAGCACCTCTGGTGCAAGCCCCGTTTCGAGACCTTCCATATCTTAAAAACTCCTCCCCATCAGGAATCCCCATGGATCCCAGCATGCCTGCTTCGGATTTTTCCAGGGCAGACGTCAAAAAAAACGGCCTTTTCGGCCGCAAGCAGCCACAGGCCTCCCTCAGAACTGGGGAAAGGGCATAAAAATTCTGTGGTAAAGATTCAAGGAATACCGGTCTGTCATGCTGGCAATGGTGTCGCAGACCACCTGTTCCCGCACATCCCTGTCCGGATCAAAGGGCAGAAGCTCCATGCGCATCAGCTCAGCCTGCAGCCCCCTTTCATCATCCATGAGATAATTGAAAAGCTCCGTCAGAATTTTTTTTGCCTTCACAAACTCGTTATGAACCCTGGGTGATCGGTACACATTCTCAAAAAGGAACTGGCGCAGCTCCGCCATGGTCTCATACACAGGGTCACTCATGCGCAGACAAAACCCCCCCTCCCCCATCCCGCTGTGAAAAATCAGATCCCGGATCATGGTGGTCCCCCGCGCCGAATGGCTTTCCCCCAGAATTTTCCGGCAGGATTCAGGAATCTGGCTCCGCTGGATCACCCCACTGCGCACAGCATCATCCAGGTCATGGTTGAGGTAAGCAATGATGTCCGCTATGCGCACCACCCGACCTTCTATGGTGATGGCCGTCTCTCCGGGCTCGGTGGGAATAATATTCCCAAAACCCTTGGAATGTTTTAGAATACCATCTCTGACCTCGTAGGTCAGATTCAGCCCTTCCCCCCGCTTTTCCAGAAGATCCACAACCCGCAGACTCTGGGCTGCATGGGAAAAATGCTTTGAATAAATCTCCTTCAGCACCGTTTCTCCAGAGTGGCCGAAAGGTGTGTGCCCAAGATCATGGCCCAGAGCCACCGCTTCCGTGAGATCCTCATTCAGGCGCAAGGCCCGGGCAATGGTCCTTGCCACCTCCGCCACTTCCAGGGTATGGGTCAGTCGGGTTCTGTAATGATCCCCGAGGGGAGATAAAAAAACCTGGGTCTTATGCTTCAAACGCCTGAAACCACTTGAAAAAACAATGCGGTCCCTATCCTGTTGAAAAACCGTCCGGATGGGGCATGGCTCTTCCCGTTTCCGACGTCCCCTGGAGGCTGCTGCGCGGCAGCCATAGGCCGCAATGAAACCTGCTTCCCTTTGTTCAAAATCTTCTCGTATGGACATAAGATTGCCAGCCTGCCGGAATTCAGCTATCGTGTCATGGGAGTTCATCCTTTCAAACCGAGGGTCATCCTATGCACAAGAGTCCGCACCTTGTAAAGAGTCGAAGAGAACTTTCACGAAATTAAGGTCTCCCATGGGAAAACACCATCTTGTCCTTGGCCATACCCAGGATATCCTGAGCGGAAAAACCATTGAAGACACCCATGACAACCGTTACCGTCAGAAACTCGCCCATCGTCTTCTGGAAATGGGCTACACGACCCGGGAGATTCAAAGCCACATCCCACTCGTCCTGATATGCGGAGAAAAAAGAGCAGCCATCCATCTGGATTTTCTCATCCTTGCTCCAGGGAAATCCCCCCTCCTCATCCGGTATGCACCGGGTTCCCTGGTCACCCGCCGCACCCCGGCCCGGGCAGCGGCGCTGCTCATGGGCGCCCCCCTTGTTGTAATCAGCAACGGCGAGGATGCCGAGCTTCTCCATACCGCAAGCGGACGTCTCCTGGGCCAGGGACTTGAGGCCATACCCCAACCCCACAAACTGCCCCAGAGCCAAAAAGATTCTCAAGCCCTCTCACCGGAGCTGAAAGAACGCTGCCACCGCATCCTCTATGCCTTTGAAGTCAATGATGCCTGCCCCTGCGATGACGCCGTCTGCCACCTGGATCCGGAGCCTGAAAGCCCATGAACCCTGACCACCACTTCATGGGGCAGGCCCTTGCCCTGGCTCAGACCGCCCTGCAGGAAGGAGAATTTCCCGTTGGCTGCATCATCACTGTGGAAAATCGCATTGTTGTGACGTCAAGGCGTCAGGCCTCCTCGGGAGATTTACCCAGCGAAATCACCCATGCGGAAATTCTCGCCCTCCGGGAACTGGAACAACGCCTTCCCAGAGAAGCCCGCAGGAAAGCCACCCTCTATGCTACCATGGAGCCCTGCCTCATGTGCTATGCGGCCACTCTGCTCTCCGGCATCGGCAGAATCGTCTGGGCCTATGAAGACGCCATGGGCGGGGGCACTGCCTGCAACCTGGATGCCCTCCCTCCCCTCTATGCCGAAAACCGCCCTGAAATTCTCCCCCATTTCCGCAGGCAGGAAAGCCTTGCCCTCTTCAGGGAATTTTTTCAGCGTCCGAAGAATACCTACTGGAAAGACAGCCTGCTTGCCCGTTATACCCTCAAGACCCTCTGACCCTCCCTTTTTTCCGTCCGAGAGTCTGCCCGTTTATTTTTTCTTGCACATCCATGCAATATAACGTATATACGCATGCTGACCATCTTGAACCGATCACTTTTTATTGTCAGAGTGATTTCAACGCTTAACGCGCACCACGAGGAGGTCCGGTATAATTACCAACGGACGCCAGCAGGGGCAGGAGCCCCCTCAGCAACAGAGTCGAACCCGGATCAATCGCAACATCCGGGCAAAGGAAGTCCGCGTCATTGATCCTGAGGGCGAACAGCTCGGGATCATGCCTGTGCCCAAGGCACTGGATATTGCCGCAGGTCTGGCCCTGGACCTGGTGGAAGTTTCACCCCAGGCCAAACCCCCTGTATGCAAGATCATGGATTACGGAAGGTTCAAATATGAACTGACCAAAAAACAACAGGAAGCCCGGAAAAAACAGACTGTTGTCCAGTTAAAGGAAGTCAAGGTACGCCCCAAAACCGGCGACCACGATCTGGAAACAAAACTGAAAAATATCCGGAAATTCATTGAGAAACGAAACAAGGTCAAAGTGACCGTCATGTTCCGGGGTCGGGAAATTACCATGAGCGACCGGGGTCGCAGTGTACTGGAAGGCATTATTTCCCAGGTGGAGGACATCGCCACCGTGGAGTCAACGCCCAAATTTGAAGGGCGGACCATGATGATGATTCTTGTCCCCAAAGCCTGATTTTTTCATTGCGGATCCACGCCATGGCGTTTATTCTTCTGGCGCGTATTTTCTACGCGCCAGTATTTTTGTTTTTTACCAAGGCGTCCGGACCGTTGCAGCGCGGTCCGGAGGTGATCGACAATCCTTAAAAACAGGATGGTTCAAGGAAAGGGAGGCCGTTTCATGCCCAAAATGAAGACCAACCGGGCCGCAGCCAAGCGTTTTACCCGTACAGGCTCCGGTAAATTTAAAATCCGGAAGGCCAACTCAAGTCACATTCTGACCAAAAAAACCCGTAAAAGAAAACGGAACCTCCGCCAGGGTCAGATTGCAGACAAAACCAACCAGTCCCAGCTTCTGCGGCTTATGCCCTACGCATAGCCGAGACCCGGCTCCATCCGCGCCTTACATCAGGGGGCGCGCCGCTCCGAACCTCGTCATCACAAGGGTCGCCATGGCCCTGTCCTCCGGGGTGCTTCTGAATCCGGAATGCGGGGATCTGCCGGTTTTTTTAAATGTCTTTTTGAGGAGATTTTCCCATGCGCATTAAAAGAGGCTTTAAAGCCAGACACAGACGTAAAAAGGTTCTTACCCTCGCCAAAGGTTTCCGTGGTGGCCGCAGCAAGCTCTTTCGCACAGCCGCCGACTCCGTGGACAAGGCGCTCATGTATGCCTTCCGCGACCGTCGCCAGAAAAAACGGGATTTCCGCCGTCTCTGGATTGCCCGTATCAACGCCGCATCCCGGATGAACGGACTTTCCTACAGCCGCCTGATCCATGGCCTCAAGATGGCCAACATCGATCTGGACCGCAAGGTTCTGGCAGAGCTTGCCATTTCCGATCCCGAGGGTTTTGCCATGATTGCCAAAACCGCCTCCGACAAGCTGCAGGCATAAAAGAATGGGCGGACTCCGCACAGGACCGCCCCTCTGCCTTAGAGAGCGCACCGTATCACCAGGGTCGCACAAAAGCCGGAACCTCCGCCCTCTCCGGGTTCGGGAGTTCCGGTTTTTTTCATAAAAACCTTATCTGCTTTTGAAGGACCGGAAGCCCACATTCCATCCTGAAAAAGAGCGACCCCCACCTCCAACCACCGATACAGGGCATAAGACGTGGACATCAGCATTGAACAACTCAGAGAAGAGGCCATGGCCGCCCTTGCCGGCATTGCTCATGCCGGAGAACTTCAGGCCCTCAGCGTCCGATACCTGGGCAAAAAAGGCCTTTTAACCCAGCACCTGCGCACCATGGCCAGCCTGCCTCCGGAAGAGCGCCCCGCTTTTGGACAGAGGGTCAATGCCGCCAAGGAAGCCCTTGAGCAGGCCATCAGCGAAAAAAAGGCCCTTCTTGAATCCGAAGCCGCAGACCGGTCCGCAGACATTGACATCACCCTTCCCGGCCGGAGACCTTCCACAGGAACCCTCCACCCTCTGACTCGCATCCGCAGAGAAATTTCCGACATTTTCAGCCGCCTGGGTTTTGAGATTTCCGAAGGCCCGGAGGTGGAGCTCGACTGGTACAACTTCGAAGCCCTCAACATCCCGCCCCACCATCCGGCCAGGGATATGCAGGATACCTTTTATGTTTCCGAAAAGGTGGTGCTGCGGACCCACACGTCCCCCATTCAGATCCGCTTCATGGAAAGCCACACCCCTCCCATCCGCATCATTGCGCCGGGCCGGGTTTACCGCTGCGATTCAGACATCACCCATACCCCCATGTTTCACCAGATTGAAGGACTGCTTGTGGATGAAAAGGCCAGTTTCGGAGACCTTAAGGGGATCCTCACCGCCTTTATCCACGCCCTCTTTGACAAGGAAACCAGCCTTCGGTTCCGCCCAAGCTTCTTCCCTTTCACAGAACCCAGTGCAGAAGTGGACATCCGTTGCGTCATGTGCAAGGGCAAGGGCTGCCGCATCTGTTCCCAGACCGGCTGGCTGGAAGTTCTCGGCTGCGGCATGGTGCATCCCGTACTCTTTGAAAACACAGGCATAGATCCGGAACGCTACCGGGGCTTTGCCTTTGGCATGGGCGTGGAGCGTCTTACGATGCTCAAGTACGGCATCGACGATCTCCGGAAGTTCTTTGAAAACGACATCCGATTCCTGGAGCAGTTTTAGTCATGAAACTCAGCCTCAACTGGCTTAAAAGCCTGATACCCGTACCCATGGCACCCGAGGATCTGGCCCACGCCCTCACCATGACCGGCCTCGAAGTGGAAGCCATCGAGCGCCCCTTCGCCCACCTCGACGCCATCCGTGTGGGCCGCATTCTCGACATTGCCGCCCATCCCAATGCGGATAAACTCCAGACCTGCAGGGTGGATACCGGAGATGAAATCTTCCATGTGGTCTGCGGTGCCCCCAACATCCAAAACGGCATGATGGCCCCCTTGGCACCCGCAGGCGTACAGATGCCCGACGGAACAGTGCTCAAAAAAGGCAAAATCCGGGGAGAAATCTCCGAAGGCATGCTGTGCAGCGCCAAGGAACTGGGACTGGATGAAGACCATTCCGGTATTCTGGCCCTGCCTCCGGATACCCCTCCCGGCCTTTCCTTTCCAAAGGCACTGGGGCTGGACGACACCGTTCTGACCATCGGCCTTACCCCCAACCGGGTGGATTGCGCCAGTGTCATGGGCCTTGCCCGGGAAGTGGCCGCATTCGGAGACAGGCCCTTTGAACCCAAACCCCTGGAGCTGCCAGCAGTCGATCCGGCAGTGGGCAAGATCCAGAACCACGCCTCTGTCACCATCGAAGACCCCGAAGGCTGCCCCCGGTACGCCGCCCGTCTTGTTGTGGATATCACCGTTGGGCCCTCACCCGCCTGGCTGAAAACCCGACTCATGGCTTCAGGTCTCCGCCCCATCAACAACATTGTGGATATCACAAACCTTGTCATGTTGGAGACAGGCCAGCCTCTCCACGCCTTTGACTTTGACACCCTTGCGGATCAGCGCATCGTGGTCCGCAAAGCCAGAGATGGAGAAACCTTCGTTACCCTTGACGAGAAGGAGCGAAGGCTGGACACTGGCATGGTCATGATCTGCGACGGGGAAAAGCCCGTGGCCATCGGCGGCGTCATGGGCGGCCTTCATTCCGGGGTGACAGAAAAAACCCGGCGGGTTCTCATCGAAAGCGCTTGCTTTGACGCCCCCTCCATACGCAGGACCGCAAAGACGCTGGGCCTTTCCACAGATGCGGCCTATCGTTTCGAGCGCGGCGTGGATCCCCAGGGCACCCTCTATGCCCTCAACAGGGCTGCGGGCCTTATGGTGGAAGTCGGAAACGGAAAACTGGTGGATGGCACCCTGGACATCCATCCCAGACCCCAAACCCCCTGCACCCTCACCGTCGATGCCTCCTTCATCAATCAGCGCATCGGCCTCTCCCTTTCTGCGGAAACCATGGCCAGCCTTTTGAAGAAGGTGGGTTTTACCGTCCGCGTTGCAGACGAAACCCTCACCCTCAGCCCCCCCTCCTTCCGGGTGGATGTGTCCCGCAAAGAAGACATTTCTGAGGAAGTGGCAAGGCTCTTTGGCTACGACAACATTCCGGTCACCTTCCCGGAAATGCCCGCAGAAACCCGCTTTGATCCCCCAGAAGTACGTTTCCGCCGCACGCTTCAGGATGAAATGTGCGGACTGGGATTTCATGAGGTAATCACCTACAGCTTTGTGGCCAAAGACAGCGCGGAAAAAATGCGTCTTTCCCAGGACCACCCATTGCGGCCTTCCGTAAGCCTGCAAAATCCCATTTCCGAAGATCTGGCCGTGATGCGCACCAGCCTGGTCCCAGGCCTGCTTTCAACCCTGGCCCGGAATATTGCCCAGCAGGAAAAGAATCTGAAAATCTTTGAAATCGGCAACACCTTTATTCCCCATGCGGACCAGGACCTCCCAGAAGAAAGGGAGATTCTGGCTCTCGCCTGGACCGGCTCCCGCAGCGGCGCAGGTTGGCATACCCGACCTGCGGCCTGCGATTTCTTTGACATCAAAGGCAGTGTGGAGGCATTGCTCCGCATTCTCAGCATTCCCGAGGCAGACTTCACACCCCCGACCAACCCGGCGGATCTGCCCTGGACCCGCAAAGGGGCTGCGGCCTGCATCCACCTTGGGGAAGAGATTTTCGGCCTCGTCTATGAGGTCCATCCTGAAACCTGTCGTCTCTTTGACATCAAACAGCCGGTCTTCATGGCAGAGCTGGAACTCACAGCACTCATGAAAAACCGCAAAATCCTGCACGCCTCCCGGGAGATTTCCCGGTACCCCGCCACTTTCCGGGATGTCACACTGATTCTTGATACCCACATCCCCGCAGCGGATGTCCTGGCGCAAGTGGAAAAGGAAAGACCTTCTATCCTGGAATCCTTAAGCATCCACGACCTCTACCAGGGTGAAAATATTCCCCAGGGCAAAAAAAGCCTGACCCTGCGTATGATCTACCGTTCCGCCACAGAAACCCTTGCGGATAAAAAAGTGAACAAGGTCCAGGAAAAAATCACAGAAACCCTGCTCCGCCAATTCAACGCCACACTCCCGGCATAAAATCTTTCTTCAGCCCCTGCCCCCTTCTGGGCAGGGGCTTCTCCTCCACCCTGCCCTTAAAAGGCTTCTTGACAAGCAGAACAAAATACCCTATTTATTCTTCTGGTATGTATTTAAACCTGCGTCAAATGCCGTAAAGGATCGGAAGCAGGCTTCTTCCGCCCATACCAACAGTACCGGAATCGCCACGGAAAACGGGCCGCTGCCCGTTTTTTCTTTATGCAATTCCGGTCTTCCTTTTGCCTTGGAGGAAACCGGTTGCAAACCGAAAACCACACACTGATCCATCGCATCCAGGACCTTGCCCAGCCCTTGCTGGAATCCCACGGGCTGGAACTTGTCCTTGCAGAGTTTGCCTCTGAAAACGGGAGACGAATTCTTCGCATCCTCATGGACAAACCCGGCGGGATAACCCTTGACGACTGCGCCCGTTTTGCCAGGGAGTTCGGTTACCTCTTGGACATTCACATGGATATTCCGGGTCAGTACACCCTGGAGGTGTCATCTCCCGGAATCAACCGCCCCCTTGTAAGCCCTCGGGATTTCGAACGTTTCGCAGGAGAAACGGTAAAAATCCGGACCCACGCCCCTCTGGAGGGGCAGCGCAATTACAAGGGGGAACTTCTGGGCATCACTGAAGGTCAGGTGACCATCAAGCTTGCCGAAAGAACCGTTGCCATTCCCTACGGGGAAATTCAGTCGGCGCGGCTCTGCCGGGACTAACGGAGAGCACATCATGCTGTTTAGCGATATCAAAAGGGTCATTGAACAGGTCAGTCGGGACAAGGGTATTCCCATGGAAGTCCTCATCCAGACCCTTGAAGAAGCCCTGGAATCTGCGGCAAAGAAAAAACTGGGATCCCACATTGATGTGGAAGCCCAGTACAATCCGGATCTTGGAGAAATTGAGGTCTTCCAGTTCCGGGAGGTGGTGGAAGACGTCACCCACCCGGATTTCCAGCTCAGCCTTGAAGATGGCCGAAAACTGGACCCGGATTGTGAAATCGGAGACTCCCTGGGCACCAAGCTCGATACGGCAAGCTTTGGTCGCATCGCAGCGCAATCCGCCAAGCAGGTGATCATCCAGAAAGTCAAGGATGCGGAACGCAATGCGGTCTATGATGGGTTCATTGACCGCAAAGGCGAGATCATCAATGGCATTGTCCAGCGCGTGGATCGGGGAGACATTCTGGTTAACCTGGGGCAGACGGAAGCCCTTCTGCCCGCACGGGAGCAGATTCCCAGGGAAAGCTATCGCAGGGGTGACCGCATCCGGGCCAGCATCATGAAGGTGCTTCAGGACAGTCGGGGACCCCAGATCATTCTCTCCCGTACCCATCCCCAGTTTCTCACAGCCCTCTTCCGCAGCGAAGTGCCTGAGGTTGCCGAAGGTACGGTAACCATTGAAGCCGCAGCCAGGGAACCAGGAATCCGGGCCAAGATTGCCGTATCTTCCCAGGATTCCGGGGTTGATCCCGTGGGGGCCTGTGTGGGCATGAAGGGCTCCCGGGTTCAGGCCGTGGTCCAGGAACTCCGTGGAGAAAAAATTGACATTATCCCCTGGAGTCCCGATGCGGCCCGCTTTGTCTGCAACGCCTTAGCGCCTGCAGAAATCCTGCGGGTGGTGATTGATGAGGACAACCGGGCCATGGAAGTGATTGTGCCCGATGAATTTCTCTCCATTGCCATCGGCAAAAAGGGGCAGAATGTACGTCTGGCTTCCAGGCTCACGGGCTGGCACCTGGATGTGAAGAGTGAGGCCTCCTACAGCCAGGCCATGAAGGAAGGTTACGCCGCTCTCATGGGGATTCCGGGCGTGGGTATGACCCTGGCCGAAGCCCTGTACGGCGCAGGTTTTACCACCGTACGCGAGATTGCCGATGCGGTTGTGGAAGATCTCATGGAAGTTGAAGGCGTGGATGCCCAGATGGCGGAAGCCATGATTACCGCAGCCATGCAGACCATAAGCCGTGAAAAAAATGCCCAAAGACCCGATCCTTCAGTGACTGCGCCTTCCGAAGAGGACGCGTCAGAGGAATCGGAGACACCTAGGATGGATGAAAACCGGAAGGTCCCCGCAGACGAAGCGGCGACACCGGAATCGGAAAACGAATAATTCCGGACCGGAAAGACCGCGGTAATTCGGAAGCTTCAGGGGTAAAGACCTCTGCTACCGGTGATGAAGGGGGATATGGATGGGACGTATGCGAGTCTACGAGCTGGCCAAGGAACTGAATATGACGAATAAAGCGCTCCTCGACAAAATCGCAAAAATGGATGGTGTTGAGGTGCGTAGCCACATGAGCGCCCTGGAAGATGGCGAGATTGAAGCCATCAAGCGCTTTGTGCTGGGAAAAGATACGGAAGAAGAAAACCGTCGGGTACAGCCGGCCGTAGTCCGCCGCCGCAAGCGCCGTTCCGGACGCTCCGGCCAGAACGCTCCACAGACGCAGCCAACATCCGCTGCCAATGGCGCAGAACAGCCCTCAGCCCCCATGGCGGAAAAGGCGGATACACCCGCACCCGAGACAGCGGCACCCCAGGCAGGCAGAACTGGGGCCCGTCCTCCCAAGCCCGCCCGGCCCAACCATGCGGCCAGGATTATTTTCCGCCCTCCCGAGCCTGCCCCTGCGCCCGCTGCGGAAAAAACCGCATCTCCGACTGGCCCCGTTGCCGCTCCTGAAGCCCAGAAATCGTCTGCAGGCCTTCCCCCGCGCGCGGCAAAACAGGAAACGCCCGTCCCTCCCGCAAGCCCAGAGCCTTCTGTCGAAAAGGTCGGGGAGAGTGTCCTGTCTGCGGCCGAGACCCCGGCCATGCCCGAGACATCCCCTGCCGCCATACCAGAAAAAATTCTTTCTGGAGACAGGGAAAAAATGGATGAGATCGGGGCAAACGACTCCGATGAAGCCGCCCGCATGGCCAGAAAAAAGAAAAAACCCACAGCCGCCAAAATCATCAAACGCATTGACCCGGCTGTTCTCCAGCAGATGAAGTCCGACCGCAGCCCGGCCAAGCCTGCGGCGCGGCCTGCAGCACCTGCGGTGGTTGTGCCTGCGGAACCCGATCCCCTGGAGCTCCTGCTTGTTCCCGACTCTGCTGCGGTTTCGGATACGCCTTCCAGCGGCAGCCGTAAAAAGAAAGGCAAAGACAGCCTTTCCAAGGATCTGGCGGAATCCCGTGAAGAAGAGAGTGATCGCAGAGGCAAAAAGAAGGGCCGCAAACGCGCCATTGTGGAAGGCGACGCACTCTACGCAAAAGGCAAAAAGGGTAAAAAGGGTAAAAAGCAGGAACTGCACCAGAAAACCCAGATCACCGTACCCAAGGCCATCAAGCGCCGTATCAAGGTCGATGACACCATTGTTCTGGCGGAGCTTGCCAAGCGCATGGGGATCAAGGCCAGCCTGATGATCCAAAAACTCATGATGATGGGCGTCATGGCCACGGTCAACCAGACCATTGACTATGATACCGCCGTTGTCGTGGCCTCAGAGTTCGGTTTTGAAGTGGAAAGGGCCTCCTTTGAAGAGGAAAATATCCTTCAGGCCCACGAGGACAAGCCGGAAGAGCTCATCACAAGGGCCCCTGTGGTTACGGTCATGGGGCATGTGGACCACGGCAAAACCTCCCTCCTTGACGCCATCCGTCAGACCCATGTGGTCACCGGCGAAGCGGGTGGGATCACTCAGCATATCGGTGCCTACTCCGTGGAAACGGATCGGGGAAGAATCACTTTCCTGGATACGCCCGGTCATGAAGCTTTCACAGCCATGCGCTCCAGGGGTGCCAAGGTCACAGACATTGTTGTCCTTGTGGTGGCTGCGGATGACGGTGTCATGCCTCAGACCGTGGAAGCCATCAACCACGCCAAGGCCGCAGAAGTTCCCATCATTGTTGCCGTCAATAAGATGGATAAACCCGGTGCGGAACCGGATCGGGTCAAACGGGAGCTTTCTGAAAAAGGGGTTCTTGCGGAAGACTGGGGTGGGGATACCATTTTCAGCTATGTGTCCGCAAAAGAAAAGCAGGGCATCGATACCCTCCTTGAACTCATCCTCCTTCAGGCGGAGGTTCTGGATCTCAAGGCCAACCCGGACAAGAAAGCCCTGGGCCATGTGGTGGAAGCCAAGCTTGATACGGGCCGTGGCCCCGTTGCCACGGTGCTGATTCAGGAAGGCACTCTCAAAACCGGTGACGCCGTGGTCTGCGGCATCCACCATGGCAAAATCCGCGCCATGATCAGTGACACTGGCTCCGTGATGACGGAAGCCGGTCCCTCCATCCCCGTTGAGATTCTGGGACTTTCCGGTGTACCTGAGGCCGGAGACGAGCTTTTCGCCTTAAAGGATGAAAGGGATGCCAAGCAGGTTTCCCAGCACAGATCCCAGAAACAGCGGGCCAAGGAACTGGCCAAGACCAGTCGCATGAGCCTTGAAAAGCTCTTTGAACAGATGGAAGAGGGTGAAGTCAAGGAACTCAACGTCATCCTCAAGGCCGACGTCCAGGGATCCATCGAAGCCCTGCGTGATTCACTGGCCAAGCTCGCCACCCAGGAAGTGAAAATTCATATCATCCATGCCGCCACAGGTACGGTGACAGAATCGGACATTTCTCTGGCGGCGGTTTCCAATGCCATCATCCTGGGCTTCAACGTTCGTCCCGGTGCCAAGGTTCACGAAATGGCCAAGGAAGAAAACGTGGACATGCGCTTCTATGATGTCATCTACAACGCCCTGAAGGATATCCAGGACGCCATGGTCGGCATGATGGCCTCCACCTTTGAGGAAAAGGTTCTGGGCAGGGCCGAGGTTCGCCAGACCTTTGTCATTCCCAAAATCGGAACCATTGCCGGATGTTTCATCACCGATGGCAGTGTCTTCAGGAACCAGAAGGTCCGCCTGCTCCGGGATGGGGTGATTCTCTACGATGGCCGGATGTCTTCTCTCAAACGATTCAAAGACGACGCCAAGGAAGTGGTCAAGGGCTATGAATGCGGTATCGGCATTGAAAACTATAACGATGTGAAGGTTGGGGATATCATCGAATCCTATGAGATCATTGAGATCAAACCCAAGCTGAGCTAGGCTTGACACACCTTCATTTTCATCGGAACATAAAAACCGCCCGGTGCATTTCTGCACACCACCGGGCGGCTTTGTTTGTCGCCCAACCACAAAAGGAGTTTTTCCATGAAAGCCTCTCCCAGATCCGACCGGATCCGAGGCCGGATCCGCGAGGTGATCTCCACCCATCTTGCAAGAAACGTTCAGGATCCCCGCCTGCATCTTGTCACAGTCACCGCCGTGGAACTGAGCCGGGATCTGCGTATTGCCACGGTTTTCTTCACCACCGCAGGCGGTCCCGAAGCCCAGGCCAACGCCCTCAGGGGCTTTGAAAGCGCCAAGGGCTTTTTAAAACGCAATGCGGCAAAGGATCTGGGGCTGCGCTATATGCCGGATTTGCGTTTCCGCCATGATGATTCCTTTGACTATGGCGCTCGCATGGAAAAAATATTCCGGACGATCACCCCTTCCCAAACGCCGAGTGAATCCAAAGAAGGCCCTGATGATGCAGAACATACTTGAACAGGCACAGAACATTCTGCTGGTTTCCCATGTACAGCCGGATGGAGACGCCATCGGCGCCCTGATGGCCTTGGGCCCCAGTCTTGAAGCCCGTGGAAAAAAAGTTGTGATGTACAACGAAGATGGCCTGCCCCCAGCCTTTGCCTTTCTTCCGGGAGCCGAGCGCATTACCCGGGATCCCGGTCCTCTCCAGGTGTTTGATACGCTGGTTGTGCTGGATTCTGGGGATGCCGGTCGCATGGGAGTTCTTCAGCCGGAACTCGAAAAGATTCCCCGGATCCTCAACATTGATCACCATCCCAGCAATACGGCCTTTGGTGTTTCTAACCTCATTGACCCCGACGCCGCTGCCACCACCGTACTGATTTATCGCCTTCTCAAAGGGCTGAACTGGCCCATCCCCAGGGAAGCCGCCTGGGGAATTTATACGGGAATCTTTACGGACACCGGCGGATTCCGTTTTGGAAATACCAATACCGAAGCCCTCTCCATTGCTGCCGAAATGACAATACTGGGCGTACACCCCGAAACTGTGGCTCGCCATGTTTACGGAAAATACTCCTTTGCCTATATCCGCCTTCTCCAGAAGGCGCTGAATTCCATCCGGCTTTCCGCCAGCGGCAGACTGGCCAGCATGGTTCTCACCCGGGCCATGATTGAAGAAAGCGGTGCCGATGACACGGAAGCCAGCGGTCTTGTCAATTATGCCCGTCAGATAGAAGGGGTGGAGATGGCCGCCCTGATCCGGGAAAAGGAAAACGCACCGGGATCCCCACCTTCTTATAAAGTAAGTTTACGTTCCAATGGCCGCATGGACGCCACACGCATCGCCCTCCGATTCGGCGGTGGTGGTCACAGGGCCGCAGCCGGTTTTCCCATTGCCATGGAGCCTGAAGAAATCCTCAGGGTGCTGGAAGAAGACATGGCCGCCCAGGAAAGCCAGAGCGACCATTCATGAACAACCGTGACGGTATTCTGCTCATCGACAAACCCCAGGGTCTCAGCTCTGCGGGTCTGGTTGCCCGTCTGAAAAGGACTTTGGCCCTAAAAAAAGCAGGGCATGCAGGAACCCTGGACCCCTTTGCCACGGGCCTCATGGTAATCTGCCTTGGGAAAGCCACGCGTATTTCCCGCTATTTTCTCGGCGGAGATAAAAGCTACGTGGCAACCCTGCGCCTTGGCTGCACAACGGACACCCTGGACCCCGAAGGCCAGATCACGGCCACCGCAGCCGTACCTTTTCTGAATGAAACGGAAGTCTGCGAAACCTTTGCCCGCTTCACAGGCCCTCTCATGCAGGCGCCGCCGGTATATTCGGCCTTAAAGCACAAGGGGGTTCCCCTCTACCGCCTGGCCCGCCAGGGAAAACCGGTCCAGAAACCGCCACGCCCGGTCATCGTGCACAGTCTCCACCTTTTGGAACTGCAGCTGCCTGAAATCCGCTTTGCGGTTCACTGTTCCTCAGGTACCTACATCCGTACCCTGGCTGCGAATCTGGCTGAAGCCTTTGGCACAGTGGGCTATCTTGCCGCCCTGAGACGCACGGCAACCTGCGGGTTTACCCTGGAGGACGCCTGCACCCTGGATATCATTCTCCCAGGCGCAGAGACCACCTCCCAGGGGCCTCCGCTGATTTCCATGGCCCATGCCCTTGGCTTTCTGCCTGAAATCTGCGCGAATAATACTTTGACGGAAAAGATCTTTCATGGCAAAGTGCTCTGCACAGCGGATTTTCCCGACGCTGTCCCGGATGCAGGTCCTGTCCGCATCGTGGATGCTCAGGGAAGACTCATGGCCGTGATCCGGAAAGAGGAAGACCAACCGGATAGATTCTGCTATGATGCTGTTTTTATGCATGGCCCTGATTAGGCCGTGATTTTTTGTTTCCACACTTTCCAACCTCTGGATGTATTCAGGGGGAATGGCAGTCTTTCACACCCAGGGGTCCTTTGCACGCAGTTTAAGCACAAGGCTTACGGTCTGAATGGAATATCGGATCGAAAACGCAGAGGAACGAACATTCTTATTCCAAATGAGGAGAAACACCGTGGTTTTCACCAATGAGCAGAAAAAAGAGATTATTGAAAAATTCAAAACCCATGAGTCGGATACCGGATCTCCGGAGGTGCAGGTTTCCCTGCTCAGCCATCGCATCGCGTACCTGACCGAGCACCTGAAGATTCACAAAAAAGATCATGCTTCCCGCAGGGGGCTTCTCATCCTGGTCGGTCAGCGCAGGCGCTTGCTGAATTACCTCAAAAACAAAGACATGCAACGCTACAGAAACCTCATCGAAGCCCTCGGACTCCGTCGGTAACTGTTTCGGGGAAAAGGAAAAATTCCTTTTCCCCGAAATCATAGAAAATCCCTTCCATTCCCAGACTCCCGGAGCCAGAATGGACGGATTTCCCCGATACCATCAAACACAAACCCCTGCCTCGGCAGTCACCCCAACCGTTTTCCGGGCACGAGGGACTTCCGCAAAAACACCTTCGCGCTTCCTGAAAAAGAATCTTCTCAGTGAAACGCCAAGATGTTTCTGCGTAAGTCCGTTTGCAAAGGATGCCCGGCACACAAGCCTACGCAAAAGGAGCTTTTCATATGCAATTCACCTATTCCGCAGAAATCGATGGAAAAACCATCTCCATCAGCACCGGCAAAATCGCCAAACAGGCTTCAGGCAGCGTCATGGTCCAGTGCGGAGAAACCATTGTACTGGTCACCGCCGTTTCCTCCAGCGAAGAGCGGGATATCGATTTTCTTCCCCTCACCGTGGAGTATCAGGAAAAAATCTATGCCGCAGGCCGCATTCCCGGCAACTATTTCCGCAGAGAAATGGGCCGACCCAGCGAAAAGGAAATCCTCACCTGCCGACTCATCGACCGCCCCATCCGCCCGCTCTTTCCCAAGGGCTACCGCAGTGAAATCCAGATCATCGGTACCGTCCTTTCCATGGACAGGGAAAACGATCCCGATGTCCTGGCCATCATCGGCGCTTCCGCAGCCCTCACCCTTTCCGATATTCCCTTTGAAGGGCCCATTGCCGGTATCCGGGTGGCCCGCATCAATGGGAAATTTGTCTTTAATCCCACGCTCTCGGATCTGAAAAACCCCGCTTGCGACATGACCATTGTTCTGGCTGGCTCCAAAACCGGCATCACCATGGTGGAAGGGGGAGCCAGTTTTGTCAGTGAAGGCGATGTCATTGACGCCATCTTTGCCGGTCATGCCGCCATGCAGCCCCTGATCCAGATCCAGGAGCAGCTCCGGGAAAATATCGGAAAAGCCAAACGCAGCTTCACTCCGCCTGTGGTGGACGAAGTACTCGCTGCAAAAGTGGCGGACCTTGCGGCCGCCCCCCTGGCCGCGGCCCTCAAGGCGGACGACAAAATGGTGCGGAAAAACAATGTCAGCGCCGTTAAAAAGCAGCTCATGGAAGACCTCGGAGAAGAGGGCGTGGAGCGTAAAGCCGAAGTGGCCACGCTCTTTGAAAGCCTCATGAAAAAAGTCAGCCGAAAAATTGTTCTGGAAGAAGGCACGCGGGTTGATGGAAGGGCCTTTGATGTGGTCCGCCCCATCACCTGTGAGGTGGGCACCCTTCCCCGCCCCCATGGTTCCGCCCTCTTTACCCGCGGTGAAACCCAGGTTCTGGGCGTTCTCACCCTGGGTTCCGGCCAAGACGAGCAGCGCATTGAAACCCTCTCCGGTGATGAAACCAAACCCTTCATGCTGCACTACAACTTCCCACCTTTCTGCGTGGGTGAGGTGAAAAGGGTCGGGGCTCCCGGACGCCGGGAATTCGGCCATGGCGCCCTCGCCACCCGCGCCATCGAAGCCGCCCTTCCGGATCGTGACAAGTTTGAATACACCATCCGCCTGGTTTCCGAGGTCACCGAATCCAACGGATCTTCCTCCATGGGTACGGTCTGCGCCGGAACCCTGGCCCTCATGGACGGCGGGGTCCCCATCAAGGCTCCCGTTTCCGGCATCGCCATGGGCCTTGTGAAAGAAGGCGACAAGGTGGTCATCCTCTCTGACATCCTGGGCGATGAAGACCATACCGGCGACATGGATTTCAAAGTAGCCGGGGGTGAAGCGGGCATCACAGCCATACAGATGGACATCAAAATCCCCGAGCTTTCCCGGGATATCATGGAAAAGGCCCTGGCCCAGGCCAAAGAAGGCCGTATCCACATCCTCAACCGAATGCTGGCAGCCCTCCCCCAGACCCGTGAAGCCCTTTCTCCCTATGCACCCAAGGTCTTTACGGTCAAGATCAACCCCGATAAGATCCGGGATCTCATCGGACCTGGCGGTAAAATGATCCGCGCCATCCAGGCGGACACCAACTGCAATCTTGACGTGGATGACTCCGGTACCGTAAAAATCTCCGCCGCCAACCTTGAAGACGCCGAAGCCGCCAAAAAACTGGTGCTTGAAATCTGCATGGAACCTGAAGTGGGAGAGATCTATACGGGCAAGGTGGTCCGCACCACAGATTTTGGCGCCTTTGTACAGCTCAAGCCCGGAACCGACGGCCTGGTACACATCTCGGAACTGGCCCATCAACGTGTGCAGAAGGTCACAGATGTGGTCAAGGAAGGGGATGAGCTTCGGGTCAAGGTTCTTGAAATTTCCAGAGACGGGAAAATCCGTCTCAGTCATAAAGCTCTTCTGGAACCTCCCGCAGGCGCGGAAGCCCCCTCCGAAAATAACGGAGAACAGGGCCGCAGCGAGCGCCCCCGCCGGGATGATTCCAACGGCCCCAGACCCCGTCGGAGATAAAAAAATTTTCATATGGACCCGATGACCTGCAAAACCACACTGGCCAACGGTGTCCGGATTCTGACCCACCAGGTGCCCCATGTGCGATCCGTCGCCATGGGCGTCTGGGTGGATGTCGGCGCCCGCGACGAATCCGAAGAGGAAGCGGGCTACGCCCACTTCCTGGAACACATGATGTTCAAAGGCACCAAGCGCCGCTCCGCCTATGAGCTGGCCAAGGCCTTTGACGCCATTGGCGGACAATCCAACGCCTTTACCACCATGGAAACCACCTGTTACCACGCCCGGGTCATGGATACCCACCTGCCCATCATGGTGGACATCCTCTCGGATATGTTCCTCAACTCAAGCCTTGATCCCGAAGAGGTGGAAAACGAAAGACCGGTGATTCTTCAGGAAATCGGCATGCTGGAAGATTGCCCTGAAGATTTTGCCCATCATCTTCTGGAAAAATACGCCTGGGGAGACCATCCCCTGGGTAAATCCATCCTGGGGTCTCCCAAAAACATCCAGAATGTCCGATCCGAAGACCTCCTGACCTTTTTCCGGAAATACTATTGTCCCTCCCGGGTTATTGTCTCCCTGGCTGGCAACCTAACACACCAGCACGTTGTGGATCTTTTGGCCCCTTCCTTTGAACGCCTGATTCCAGGGCCTGGACGCGCGGAACGCAAAACCCCGGTACTCCAGCGCGGGGTGCGGGTCACAGCCCGCCCCATTGAGCAGGTGCATCTCTGTCTCGGCGCCCCCGGCCTTGCCATCACCCATGAGGATCGTTTTGCCGCCTCCCTGCTGACCACCATTCTGGGCGGCAACATGAGCTCCAGACTTTTCCAGGAAATCCGTGAAAAACGGGGATTGGCCTACTCCGTATACGCCTTTTCATCAGGCCACATGGATACGGGCATGATGGGCATTTATGCCGGTGTCGCGCCCAGCACGGTGGAGACCTCTGCGGAGTTAATTCACAAGGAACTCAAAGGGCTCTGCACAGAACCCGTGACCCTGGAAGAGCTGGAAGGGGCAAGGGCCTACACCAAGGGGAACATCCTTCTTTCCATGGAAAACACGGAAAATCTCATGGTGAAACTGGCCCAGAATGAAATTCATTTTGGTCGCTATCTTCCTGTGGAAGAAACCCTGGCCCGGGTGGATGAAGTCACACAGGAAAGCATCATGGATCTTGCCCGAATTGCTTTTGGAGAAAAACATTTTTTGGTTTCTGTCCTCGGTCCATCGGACAATGCGGCGGCCTTGGGTGAGAAATTCGGCATGCCCATGAAAGAGGCATGCGGAGAAAAAAAATCATGACCTCCCTCTCGATTCCCATTGTCCGCATGCCAGGTGCAGAGGACCTTCCCCTTCCCACCTACATGACAGCCCTGGCGGCGGGAATGGATATTCCAGCCGCAGAAAGCCGCATCCTTGAGCCCGGAGACATCGCCCTCATTGCCGCAGGTTTTTCCATGGCCCTGCCTCCGGGTTTTGAAGCCCAGATTCGCCCAAGGAGCGGACTTGCCATCCGCCACGGCGTCACGGTCGTCAATGCGCCCGGAACCATTGATGCGGACTACAGGGGCGAGGTTAAGGTCGGGCTCATCAATCTTGGCAGAAAAACCGTGGAAATCCTGCGCGGCGACCGCATCGCCCAGATGATTATAGGCCCTGTTTCCCAGATCCGCTGGCAGGAAGTGGATCGCCTGGAAGCCACAGTCCGTGGCGAAGGGGGCTTTGGTCATACGGGAAAAGGAGAGGCAAAAGGGCCATGAAAGAGGGTTGTGGCGCCGCCCGTCCATCCGGGATCACCCTTACCGTGCTGGCCAGTGGCAGCAAGGGCAACTGCCTGCACATTGACGATGGTGAGACGGCCCTTCTGGTGGATGCGGGCTTTTCATGCAAGGAACTTCTCCGCCGCATGGACAGTGTCGGTATTTCTGCCCAGGGCCTTTCCGCCATTGTGCTTTCCCATGAGCATGGCGATCATGTGACTGGTGCGGGCGTCCTTTCCCGCAAACTGCACATTCCGGTATATGGCACCTCCGCCACTCTGGACGCGGCCAAAGAACGCACAGGCTGTCTGCACCAGAAAAGGGAAATCACCTGCGGTGTCCCCTTTGCCATCGGCAGCCTCCTCATCCATCCCTTTTCCATCCCCCATGATGCTGCGGATCCCACAGGCTTCACCGTGAGTTCCCAAGACATTAAAATCGGCATTGCAACGGACCTTGGCGTGGCCACGACCCTGGTCAAAAGCCACCTCAGGGGCTGCCATGCTCTGGTGCTTGAAGCCAACCACTGCCCGGAAATGCTGGACAAAGGCCCCTATCCCTGGCCTCTCAAACAGAGGGTCAAGGGCCGCACGGGCCATCTATCCAATGAATCTGCCAGGGATCTTCTTCAGGATCTTCTGCACAGGGATCTTTCCCAGGTTGTCATCGCCCATCTCAGTGAGCAGAACAACCAGCCTGAACGGGCCTGCCGCGTGGTGGGACAGGCTTTGGCCCACTCTTCTGCCAATCTGATGGTGGCCTGTCAGGCAAGGCCTCTTCCCCCTGTCCGGGTCGAAAAGGCCCCCCTTTCCCTTTAATATCGCTTGGATAAAAAAAGTCCTCGTCCTTTTCCTTTCCGCCCTTTGCCAAATAAAAAACCGGCAGATGCCGGTTTTTTCTTAACCCCCGATAAACGCTGCAAGATTCTGCGTTCTCCCCTGAAGTTCCCTTTATTTGGGACGTTTAAAGCGATACTCCATCTTCATTTCCTGGGTATTGGGTGTTACTCCGAAAAGAGTCCAGCCTCGTTCCTGGTAATGGCGTATGGATTCATTGTGACGCATGGCATTGAGGCCATCCATGAGGACCTTTTTATATTCAACCTTTGTATTCAACATGGGACACCTCCTGATTCGGAAAGGGTTACGGGTCCAGGCAATGCTTCCAAGCCAAAGACCAGATCATGCAGGGGAAAACTTAAAAGCCCTGCACCTAAGGTGTTCTCTGTTACGGAGCGCCTGAACCGGGTTCCGGCAAGGCGCATCTCCACGGACGCAGCGCATTTTCATGCTTCCATCGGGTACAATAGACCCATCGCCCAAACAACAAAGAAAAAAGTAAACCCGTGTGGGGGGAGACCACAGGACACAGCGCAGGCCCGGAACCAGAAAAGCCGAGCCGGAGAGGAAGGTACTTCAAGCAATAAAATCTATCATTTTATTTTTTACGTCAAGCTTTTTTTTAGATCATCCCCTCTCCACAGCCCATTGAACAAAAAAGGTACACCATTTCATCCCGTCAGGACCATGATCCTCCCCCATCCTCCCCTTTTTTCAAGATGCAGCGCACAGAATGCGTTTTGCAGCCTATGCTGTATCCGCACTTTTTCAGACTGCTGCACATGGGTGTTTACAAAAAGGCCCCAATCCTATAAGGAAGCAACTTAAACTGCAGCATCCATCTGACTGAATGATAAAAAAACGTGTCCGGCCCAGTCAAGGGCCGACCGAAAACAAAGGGGTTATCATGGCTAAAAAAACAACCAAGAAAAAAACCACGACAAGCCCAAAAAGCACCGGCACAGAAAGCAGTGAGAAAAGCAAGGCCAGCAGCACAACCAAGTCCGATTCGGCCCCAAAAACCACCGCTGCAAAAAAAACAGCCACGGTGAAAAAGGCGACCACAACCGCAAAAACCAAAACCTCCCCAGCCAGCGCCCCAAAGGGTAACCTTCTCCTGCGGAAATTTGACGTCTGGCAACCTGAAAAGCCCTTTCAGCCTGCTGCTGCCCCCCCAACGCTCCCCTCAGCCCCCCCCTTTTTTACCTCTGAAGACCCCCAGGAGGTAATCCGCGTCAAATCCCTCCTGCTGCAGACCTACACATCTGAGGATCTGAAAAAAGCTGGAGAAGAGGCACGTATCCGCGCTGAGGAAGAAGCTCGCAAAAAAGCCGAAGAAGAGGCGCGTATCCGCGCTGAGGAAGAAGCTCGCAAAAAAACCGAAGAAGAGGCGCGCATCCGCGCTGAGGAAGAAGCTCGCAAAAAAGCTGAAGAAGAGGCGCGCATCCGCGCTGAGGAAGAAGCTCGCAAAAAAGCCGAAGAAGAGGCGCGCATCCGCGCTGAGGA